>DASQCE010000479.1:0-2858 GCA_035634855.1 Mycobacterium sp. | reverse complement strand
GCTCCGACAGATAGACCGAGTTGTTGAAGCCAACTCTGGCCGAGCCCGACAGCCTGCGCCAGGTCGCGGCCACATGGTCGAAGCGGTCCGCGAGCTCGTCGCGGGAACGCAGCAGCGAACAGGACATGATGGCACCCGAGTTGATCATCGGGTTGTGCGGCAGCCCGTCATCGGTAAGCGATAATTCGTTGAATCCACGGCCGCTGGGCTCCCGGCCGACGTGACGGTGGACGGCTGCCACGCCGTGTTCCTCCAGAGCCAGGCTGTAGTTGATCGGCTTGCAGACGGACTGCACGCAAAACAGGTCACTGGTGTCACCAGTGCTGAAGCGCTGTCCGTCGACCGTGCAGACCGCGATTCCAAACTTCTCTGGATCGACCCGCTTGAGCTGCGGAATGTAGTCGGCTACGGCGCCGCCGTTGTCCGCCCGTACACGGGCGTACATATCGGCAAGCTCGCTTTCGAGGCGCGAGAAGTCAGGCACGGCGAGATCACCTCGCAGGGCCCGGGCGATCAGCCCGCCGCTGGCCTCGCAGACGGCGGTGAACTGCTGCATTGTCAGTCCGCCGCCGTCGTGGCTATTCCCGTCCGGCAGTTCGGCCACGATCTCGCGCACCCGCGGATCATCCGAGCCGATTCCCGCGGTCCGGATCCGGGTCATCAATTCCATCAACGAAATCCGGTGCTGGGCATCTGTTTTGAAGGTCTGGGCAATGGAGCTGACAACGCCGGACTGCTCGGCCCAGGCGGCACCTCTGCGTGTATGACCGCCCTTAGGCTGTGCTGCCCGCGCCATTGCGGCACGCTTGGACACGACCATCCCTTGACTACTCCCACTCTGTCGGTTGGGTGACACACCCAATTGGCTGAACTGTTCGAGAAGCCGCTTTGTTCACTCAGTGGCAAAAATCGGACGGCACAAACCCCCGTTCATCGTGTGTCGCGGACAACGCCGTCGTGCCGCGCGTCGATGCCGTCAGCGGCAGCACCAGCCCATCGCCATCGCGGGTTTGTAAGGCGACTTCGACGCCAAGAATGCTCAAAGGATTCGCCAAGAGCTGGGCGCAATTCTGTGGGTGTCAACACCACCAACCCGCGCAGGGGTGATGCCACATGATCAACCACATCCGCACGATCGTCCGCACGGCGGCCGGTACGGCCCTACTGGTCTCGGGCCTCGGACTGGCCGCTGTCGGAGTCGCGGGCACGGCGAACGCTGCTGTTTGCTGGGAGCAATGGCCCGACGGCACTTACTTCTACTACTACTGCTAGTCCACGGGCAGGGCCGTCCGCGTGAAACCAGGCGACCAGGCGATATGCCTCTGGTAGGCGGGGAGGTGCCGCGCATACGCTGACAGTGTGAGCGGGAAGTCCGACGCGAGAACATTCTTGGCGGAGGCGGTCTTGGATCCCTCTGATCCACGTGTGCGCGAGGCAGAGGCCTTCCCGAGTCTGACTGTTGATCAAGTCGAGCGGGTCTCTAGCTTCGGCGTTGTGCAACGGCTGCCGGCCGGCGCCGTGCTTTTCGAGCCCGGCGCTCGACGGGTCGACTTCTTCCTCGTCCTCGACGGCTTCATCGAGGCTTATGCGTCGGGCGGCACCGCGCAACAGGTGGTGCACGTCTATGGGGAGCAGCAGTTCACCGGCGAGCTCAACCTCTTCAACGATCGGGCGATACTCGTCGGCGGGCGCATGGGTGGCGATGGGCGCGTGGCGCGGTTGAACTGCTCACAGTTCCGTCGGCTTCTGGCTGCCGAACCCGACATCGCCAACGTGGTGATACGCGCGATCATTCTGCGCCGCGAACGCATGTTTCTGCACGGTCATACGGGGGTGACGATCATCGCTCCTCGCCGCTCGGCGCAGTCACTGCAGCTGCAACTGTTCCTGACCCGCAACCGCCACCCGTATCGTCTGGCCGATCCCGAAGCCGAGTCTGGGGCGGCGGCGCAGTTGTCCGTGCTGGGCTTCGCTGTCGATGACGCACCGGTCGTGGTGTGCGGTGACGATCGCGTCCTGGTGTGCCCGACACCGCGCGAGCTCGGTGACCATATCGGCATCGCCGAACCCCTTGACCCCCAGCACGTCGCCGACGTGGTGGTGGTCGGAGCCGGGCCGGCCGGACTGGCCGCGGCGGTGTATTCGGCCTCCGAAGGCCTCGACACGGTGGTTTTGGAGGCCGATGCACCCGGCGGTCAGGCCTCGACAAGCTCACGCATCGAGAACTATCTGGGCTTCCCGATCGGTATCTCCGGGCGGGAACTGGCACAACGCGCGCAGGTGCAGGCGCAGAAATTCGGGGCCCGCATCATCGTGCCGCGCACGGTGGTGCGACTGGTGACCGACTCACCCCCCTACCTCCTCGAATTAGACGACGGCACCCACGTGCGCGCGCACACCGTCATCCTTGCCACTGGTGCGCGCTACCGCAGCCTCCCGCTGGCCAATATCGACCGATTCGAAGGCTGTGGGGTGCACTACGCCGCCACCGCGGTCGAATCCGACCTCTGCCACGGCGACGACGCGGCCGTGGTCGGCGGGGGCAACTCCGCCGGGCAGGCCGCGGTCTTCCTGTCACGTATCGCCAACCATGTGCACATCCTGGTGCGCGGCGACGGCTTGGCGTCCAGCATGTCCGACTACCTGATCCGGCGCATCGAGGCGGCGCCCGAACGCATCACCGTGCATCCGCACACCGAGATCACCGCGCTGAGTGGCGAGCGGCACCTGGACACCGTTACCTGGCGCGACCGGGTTTCCGGGCAGTCCCAGACCCGCCATGTTCCGAATGTGTTTCTGATGCTCGGGGCCGCGCCGAACACCGAGTGGCTCAACCGCGCCGTCGCCTTGGACGACAA
>DASQCE010000478.1:0-3861 GCA_035634855.1 Mycobacterium sp. | reverse complement strand
GGGTGTATCTGGCGAACCTGCGGGACCGCAACGAGGTGCTGTTCTACCGGCTGTTGTGCGAGCACATCTTCGAGATGCTGCCGGTCGTCTACACCCCCACCGTCGGGCTGGCGATCGAACGGTTCAGTCACGAGTTCCGCCGCCCTCGCGGGGTCTACCTGTCGATCGATCACCCCGAGGACGTCGAGACGGCGTTGCGCAACACCGGCATGGGCGCCGAGGGCGTCGACCTGCTCGTGGCCACCGACTCCGAGGGCATCCTCGGCATCGGCGACCAGGGCGTGGGCGGCATCGAGATCTCGGTCGGGAACCTCGCCGTTTACACCGCCGCCGCCGGGATCCACCCGCACCGCGTCATCCCGGTGGTGCTCGACACCGGCACCGACAACCTCGCCCTGCTCAACGACGAGATGTACCTGGGCGCCCGGCACGCCCGGATCCGCGACCACCGGTACGACGAGCTCATAGACGCCTACGTCACCGCCACCACCAAGCTCTTCCCCCACGCGATGCTGCACTGGGAAGACTTCGGCGCCAGCAACGCCCGCCGCATCCTGAACAAGTACGCCGAGCAGGTCTGCACCTTCAACGACGACATGCAGGGCACCGCCGCCGTCGTGCTCGCCGCCGCCTTCTCCGCCGTCGCCGCCGCAGGCACCCGCATGCGCGACCAGCGCGTCGTCATCCACGGCTCCGGCACCGCCGGGCTGGGCATCGCCGACATGATGCGCGACCAAATGGTCCGCGAGGGCCTCACCCACGACGAAGCCACTGGCCGGTTCTGGGCGTTGGGCCGCTCCGGGCTGCTGACCGACGACCGCGCGGCGAGCATGTACGACTTCCAGCTTCCCTACGCCCGGCCCGCGGCTGAGGTCGCCGACTGGAACACCGCCAGGTCGGGACGGCCGGGGCTCGCCGAGACTGTCGCCGCGGTTCACCCCACCATGTTGATCGGCACCTCGACCCAGACCGGGGCGTTCACCGAGGACATCGTCCGGGACATGGCCGCCCACACCGACCGACCCATCATCATGCCGCTGTCCAACCCCACTTCACGGTGCGAGGCGCAGCCCGAAGACCTCATCCGCTGGACCGACGGTCGCGCACTCATCGCCACCGGCAGCCCCTTCCCGCCCGTCCCCCACAACGACCGCACCTACCACATCGCCCAGGCCAACAACGCGCTCGTCTTCCCCGGCCTCGGCCTCGGCGTCACCGTCGCCCGCGCCAGCCGCATCACCGACCGCATGATCGCCGCCGCCGCCGACGCCGTCGCCCGACTCTCCAACGCCACCACACCCGGAGCACCGCTGCTACCACCGGTGGACAACCTCCGGGCCGTCTCGGCCGCCGTTGCCGTTGCCGTCGCCGTCGCCGTCGTCGAGGAAGGACTCGCACAGGTGCCCGTCGACAACCCGATCCAACAGGTCCACGAAGCGATGTGGCGGCCCGACTACCCACGAATCGAAATCAAACCCACCTGATTCACCGTTCTCCGCGCACGCCAGCAGGTCTTGTCATGCCAGGCTCCGTCATCGTCGGCGGCGCACGGACGCCGATCGGCAAGCTCTCCGGAGCGCTCAAGGGCTTCGTACACCTGCGCGGCATCGCCTCCACCTCGCCGCTGCTGCGCATCGCAGACCGCCGCTACCTGCGCGCGGCACTGCCCTGGCTGCGCATCGCCAACGACCTCACCGGCGAGCAGGAAGTCGCCACGCTCGCCCTAGCCGCAGCGTGCACAGTTCCTCGTCTCCCCCGGCAGCACGCATCCTGCCGTATGCAATGACCGACACCGGACTGCCCCCTGCCCGGTGTGGCAACCGTCTCGGAGATCCGGTCCGCACTAGGCCGAATACACCGAGCTGAAATTCTTACCGACCCAGGCCGCAGGCGGCGCAAACTACCTCAAGTCGATCCGATCGGCACGCTTCTGGCCGACCGGCGGAATCTCCACCTCAACGTCGCCCAGTATTTGGCCCTGCCGGTCGTCGGTTTGCATCGTTTTCACCGGGGACGAGGGTCTTCGTGGCCGGCGGATCCAGGGTTGCGGGGCGACTGCCGAACCCGGCGTTGTTCGAACGGCGTCGTGACACCCAGGTGGCGTATGGTGTTCTCGCTGGCGCCGTGGCGCGCAGCTGCGTCGCGAGCCTGCTGCTCACTTCGTGCGCGGCAGTGAACGTGAATCCGCGGGCGTCACGACAGCCGTGCCGGCCCGGTATCGCGGCGGCCCAGGGAGGTAACGGTTGACCACGCCCGTATTGCATCCCGTTGTCCGCGACGTCACCGAGCGGATCCGGGTGCGCAGCGCCGAGACGCGGCGACGGTATCTCGAGCGTATCGGCCGGGCCGCCCGCCGCCGGCCAGCCCGGCTGGACCTGGGCTGCGCGAACCTCGCCCATGGGTTCGCGGCCTGCGAATCAAGCGCCAAGGACGACCTGCGCGGCGACGTCAAGGCCAACGTCGCGATTGTGTCGTCCTACAACGACATGCTCTCGGCTCACCAGCCGTACGAAACGTTCCCACGCGCGATCAAGGAGGCGGTGGCCGCAGCCGGGGCGGTGGCGCAGTTCGCCGGTGGGGTGCCGGCCATGTGTGACGGGGTCACGCAAGGGCATGCCGGGATGGAGCTGTCACTGTTCAGCCGGGACGTGATCGCGATGGCGAGCGCGGTGGCACTGTCGCACGAGATGTTCGACGGCGCGCTGTTGCTCGGTATCTGCGACAAGATCGTGCCGGGCCTGCTCATCGGTGGTCTGGCGTTCGGTCACCTGCCGATCGTCCTGGTCCCGGGCGGTCCGATGACCTCGGGACTGCCCAATAGCGAGAAGAGCCGGGTCCGCCAGCTCTACGCCGAGGACAAGGTGGGCCGCGCGGAGCTGCTGGCCGCGGAGTCTGCCTCCTACCACGGCCCGGGCACCTGCACGTTCTACGGCACGGCCAACTCCAACCAGATGATCGTCGAGATCATGGGTCTGCACCTGCCAGGCGCGAGCTTTGTGAACCCGGGTACGCCGCTGCGCGCGGCGCTGACTGCGGCAGCGGCCCGGCGGGTCACCGAGCTGACCGCGACCGGGCCCGCATATACCCCGATGGGTCAGATCGTCGACGAGAAGGCGGTAGTCAACGCCGTCGTCGGGTTGCACGCGACGGGCGGATCGACCAATCACACCCTGCATCTCGTCGCGGTGGCCGCGGCCGCCGGGATCCATCTCACCTGGGACGACTTCTCGGATCTGTCCGAAGTGGTTCCGCTGCTGGCCCGCGTATACCCGAACGGCAACGCCGACGTGAACCACTTTCAGGCGGCCGGCGGGATGGCGTTCGTCATCGGTCAACTGCTGGACGGTGGGCTGCTGCACGGCGACGTGCGCACCGTGGCCGGCGCCGGTCTGGACCGCTACCGACAGGAGCCATTCCTGGGCGCGGACGGTTCACTGGTCTGGCGACCCGGACCGGCCGAAAGCCTCGACCCGCAGGTGCTGCGCCCGATCACCGACCCCTTCACCGCCGACGGCGGGCTGTGCGTGCTGCGAGGCAACCTCGGCCGCGCGGTGATCAAGGTGTCGGCGGTCGCGCCGTCGCATCGGATGGTCACCGCGCCGGCCCGGGTGTTCGATGACCAGGCGCACGTCGTGCAGGCGTTCGCCAGCGGCGAATTGGACCGCGACGTCGTCGTCGTCATGCGCTACCAGGGTCCACGGGCCAACGGGATGCCCGAGCTGCACAAGCTCACGCCGCTGCTGGGCGTGTTGCAGGACCGCGGGCACCGCGTCGCGCTGGTCACCGACGGCCGAATGTCGGGTGCCTCCGGCAAGATCCCGGCGGCGATCCACCTCACTCCCGAGTGCGCCGTTGGCGGTC
>DASQCE010000477.1:0-6121 GCA_035634855.1 Mycobacterium sp. | reverse complement strand
GGATGAAGATGGGGCAGTTCGACGAGAAGGTCGCGATCGTCACCGGGTCGGGTGGTGGGATCGGCCAGGCCTACGCCGAGGCGTTGGCCAGTGAGGGCGCCGCGGTGGTGGTGGCCGATATCAACGCTGAAGGCGCCGAGCGGGTGGCCAAGCAGATCGTCGCCGACGGGGGAACGGCGATCAGTGTGCCGGTGGACGTGTCGGACATCGACTCGGCCAGGGCGATGGCTGACCGCACGCTCGCCGAGTTCGGTGGCATCGACTATCTGGTCAACAACGCGGCGATCTTCGGCGGCATGAAGCTGGACCTGCTGCTCACCGTTGACTGGGACTACTACAAAAAGTTCATGAGCGTGAATCTCGATGGCGCGCTCGTGTGCACCCGTGCGGTGTACCGCAAGATGGCCAAGCGCGGCAGCGGCGCGATCGTCAACCAGTCGTCGACCGCGGCGTGGATGTACGCGAACTTCTACGGCCTGGCCAAGGTGGGCGTCAACGGCCTGACCCAGCAGCTGTCACGCGAGTTGGGCGGGATGAACATCCGGATCAACGCGATCGCACCGGGACCGATCGACACCGAGGCGAACCGGACCACTACGCCCCCGGAGATGGTCGCCGATATCGTCAAGGGTATTCCGTTGTCCCGCATGGGCGAACCCGATGACCTCATCGGCATGTGCCTGTTCCTGTTGTCGGATCAAGCGAAGTGGATAACCGGCCAGATCTTCAATGTTGACGGAGGGCAGATCATCCGATCATGAGTGAGAACGTGAAGCTCGGCTATATCGGGTTGGGCAAGATGGGTGCGCCGATGGCCAAGCGCTGGGTCGATTGGCCAGACGGAGTGACCGTTTTTGATGTGCGCGCCGAGGCGATGACACCCTTGGCCGAGGCCGGCGCGTCGCTGGCCGACAGTGTCGCGGACGTCGCGGCCGCCGACATCATCAGCGTTACAGTGCTCGACGACGCGCAGGTGCGTGAGGTGGTCGGGGAGCTCGCGGCCAACGCGAAACCTGGCACTGTGATCGCGATCCATTCGACGATCAGCCCCGAGACTGCGGTGGAACTGGCCGAACAGCTGGAGCCGCAGGGCATTCACGTCATAGACGCACCCGTAAGCGGCAGCGGGCGGGCGGCGAACAGGGGTGAGCTCGCGACCATGGTCGGTGCCACTGATGAGGCATTCGGTCTGATCAAGGAACCATTCTCGAAGTGGGCATCGCTGATAATTCACGCTGGCGAACCGGGTGCGGGCACCCGGATGAAGCTGGCGCGCAACATGCTGCACTTCATCTCGTTTGCCGCCGCGTGTGAGGCGTCGAAACTCGCCGAGGCCGCGGGAATCAACCTGCAGGACCTCGGTAACGTTGTGCGGCACACCGACGCGATCACCGGCGGCGCCGGCTCAATCATGTTTCGCGACGACATGAATCCACTTACCCCGGATCACTTCCTGTACCAGCCTTTTCTGCACGCGCGGGGGCTCGGCGAGAAGGACCTCAGCCTGGCGCTGGCACTTGGTGAGGCGGTCGACGTCGATCTGCCGCTCGCCGAAGTGGCGCTGAAGAATCTTGCGGCCGGCCTAGGCGTGCCGCATGCGAAGGAGTAGTCATGAACGAACTGCGCAAGAAGGGCCTCGAGAAGATGAATGAGGTCTACGGCTGGGAGATGCCGGACATGCCCGGCGAGTACTTCGCACTCACGGTCGATCACCTCTTCGGCACCATCTGGAGCCGCCCCGGGCTGTCGATGCGCGACCGGCGGATGATGCTGCTCGGCGTGCTCGCCGCCCAGGGCATGGAAGAGCTGATGGAAGTGCAGGCCAACGCGATCCTTCACAACGAGGAGATGACGCGGGAGGAACTGCGCGAGATTGCGATCTTCATTACGCATTACGTCGGGTTCCCGTTGGGCTCAAAGGTTGACGGCGCCTTTAAACGGGTGCTGGCCAAACGCAAGAAGGCCGAGGAGAAGGGCCAGGGCGGTGACACGCCCGAAGCAAGGCGAGCCAACGTCAACGACGCCGTCCAGATGCACGTCCGCAGGAACATTCATGACAAGTAGGTACGCGGACCTCTCGCGTGAGCAGCTTGCGGTTCTGGTTCCGGAGCTGCTGCTGATCGGACAGCTCATCGATCGCTCCGGAATGGGTTGGTGCATCAAACCTTTCGGTCATCCAGAGATGCTGCAGATCGCGATCGAGGAGTGGATGGGTGCGAGCCCGGTGTACACGAAGCGTATGCAGAAGGCCTTGAAGTTCGAGGGCGACGACGTCGTGACAATCTTCAAGGGCCTGCAGCTCGACATCGGCGCCCCACCGCAGTTCATGGACTTCCGCTATACCGTGCACGACCAGTGGCACGGCGAGTTCCAACTGGACCACTGTGGAGCGCTACTGGATAACGAGCCGATGGGTGAGGACTACGTCCGAGGGATGTGCCACGACATCGAGGACCCCACGTTCGACGCGACGGCGGTGGCCACGAACCGTAAGGCGCAGATACGCCCGATTCACCGGCCGCCGCGGGTACCCGCCGATCGGCACCCGCACTGCGCCTGGACCGTGACCATCGACGAGTCGTATCCGGAAATCGCCGACCACCCGCTAGTCGACGTGCTTCGCCGAACCCGCGTCGCCAGAACGGAACTCGACCCGATCGATAAGTTTGACGAAGGGCTGGCAGACTACTCCGGGGCACTGGTTTCGGATTTCGACTTCGCCGCGTTCTCGCACTCTGCTCTCGTGCGCGTCGCCGACGAGGTCTGCCTGCAGATGCACCTGTTGAATTTGTCCTTTGTCATCGCCGTGAGCAAGCGCGCGGGCAACAACACCGAGCTCGCGAAGAAGATCTGCACGAAGCAGCTGATCGGCATCGCGGGCATCGCCGCCGAACGCATTCATCGTGCGCTTGATCTGCCAGGCGGCATCGAGGGTGCGATCCGCACACTCGAACTGCACCCGATGTTCAACCCTGCGGCATACGTGACGGCCGACTTCGGGTCGGACAGAGTCGGGGTCCGCAAATCACCCGCTCATGAGGACGGGGCATGGATCTCGCTGGTGACTCCGGGCGAGAAGCGCCCACTGCAGACTGTGGTCGCCGCAGTGGACCCTCACCTCGACGTGGAGGTGACAGGTACCGACACGGACTGGACGGCACGGGTGATCGAGACCGACACGGCGGCAGAGGAATTGCGTGAAGTTTCGGTTGTCAGGTTCAGCGGCGGCCCGGCGTTTGTATTCGAGCCCCGGAAGTCGCTTCCGCTGACGGTGGTGTGACGGCCGAGCCGACCCAGCGCCGCAGGTAATCCCGGAATTCGCCACCCTTGCGCGGCGGTCGGCCCGGGTCGATCACGAACGACTGGATGATCCGCAGCAGGTGCTCGGCCAGGTCGTCGAGGTCGGTATCGGTGAAGCCAAGCCCGCCCCAGTCCACATCGAATCGGCGAACCATTGAGTGGGCGAAATCCAGCGCGACGTCAGATGTCACCGACTCGGTATGGGGGTTCGGTCGCCCCGGGGAAATGAGCAGGCCGAGGTGTTTGTCCTCCGGCAACCATTCCAGGGCGGTGGCGACGGCTTCCGCAACGGCGTCGGGCGGATCGGTGATGCCCTGCAGGTGAGCGGTCAACCGGTCAAGGAAGCCGCTGGCGGCATGCACGGCCGCCGCGACGAGCAGGGCGTCGGTGCTCGGAAAATACCGGTAGACGGTCTGCCGGGTGACGCCCAGCGTGCGGGCGACGTCGGCGATGGAGAAGTCGGCGCCCTGCGCGTCGATGGCCTTGCCTGCGGCATCGAGGATCCGGGCGATGGCTTCCTCGTCGGTTGCGGGTGCCGATCCGGACCAGCCGTGGGTGCGCACTAGCCGGTGTCCCGAAGAAGACCAAGCCGGACCATGCACAGAGCATAGGGCCCATGTTGGGGTGAACTACGGAGACGCCGACGTGCCCGCTCGACCGACATCCGTCTTTTCGAAGAACCGACTCAACAATGTACGTGCCTCGTCCTGATCGACGCATGTGTAGGAATTCCACCCCTCAATCCGCAACTGATCGTCGAGCGGCTTACCGATCACCTCGAGGATGGTCTCCTTCGCCGAGCGCACTGCTCGCGTGGAGTTGCGCAGGATCTGCCGCGCCAACAACTCGGCCTGTTCCGCAAGCTGCTCGTGTGGAACAACTTTGGTCACCATGTTGCATTGCAGAGCCTGATGTGCGTCGATCGGCTCGGCGGTAAGGACCATCTGCATCGCCACGCCGACGCCGCACGTGTTGACCAGTCGGGTGATTCCGCCGTCGCCGTGATGAAACCCCCGACGCGCCTCGAACGATCCGAACGCGGCGCGGTCAGATGCCACGCGCAGATCGCACGCCAGCGCGAGCTCGAGCCCACCGGCCAGTGCCCAGCCGTTAACCGCGGCGATCGTCGGTTTTGTGATCCGGTGCATCCCGCGAGTGATGCCCCCGAAGCCCAGGTCGACGATTGTACGAACGCGGCGCGGCGCGGCATCCACGTAGTTGATCGGCACGTATGTCGAGAGATCAGCACCCGCACAAAAGGCGTCGCCGGTGCCGGTCAAGATCGCGACATCGGTCTCGTCGTTGTCGCGGAAGTCCGCCCAGACGCGACATATCTCCTCGTGCATTTCCGGGGTGATCGCGTTCTTGGCCTCCGGCCGGTTCAACGTGATGTAAGCGATTCTGTCCCGACGCTCGTAATTGATCTCGATCATCGGTCAATCCTTCGCCGTTTAGCCGACGTACACTGCGATTTCGGCGAAGAGGACGCCTGCGTGGTCAGCCCCGGTAGGAGACCTGCAGCCTCTTGAGCCCGTTGATCCACCCCGACCGAAGCCGTTGGGGTTCGGACAGTTTGGCGATGTTGGGCAGCTGGTCGGCGATTTCGTTGAAGATCAGCTCGATCTCCATGCGGGCCAGATTGGCGCCGATGCAGATCTGTGCGCCGTTGCCGCCGAAGCCGAGATGCGGGTTGGGATCGCGCAGGATGTCGAATCGGAAGGGATACTCGAAGACATTCTCGTCGTAGTTGGCCGAACTGTAGAACAGGCCGGCGCGCTGGCCCTCGCGGATCGTGACTCCGCCGAGTTCGGTGTCGGCCAACGCCGTTCGCTGGAAGCAGTGCACCGGTGTGGCCAAGCGGACGATCTCGTCGGCCGCCGTGTCCGCCCGCTCTCGCTTGAACAACTCCCACTGGTCGGGGTTTTGGAAGAACGCGTTCATGCCATGCGTCATGGCATTGCGGGTGGTCTCGTTGCCCGCGACGGCGAGCAGGATTACGAAGAACGCGAACTCGACATCGTCAAGGGATTCGCCGTCGATGTCGGCCTCGATCAGCCGGGTGACGATATCGTCTTGACGGCTGGGGGCACTCCCCTCGCAAGCTGGGGGGCCACCCGCTTGCGCGGGACGGCGGCGCTCCTCGGCCATGCTGTAGGCGTAGCCCATCAACTCGGCGTTGGCGGCGGCATAGTCTGTCTCGAAGTCCGGATCGTCGGTGTTCATGATCGAGTTGGTCCAACCGAACAGCTTCTCGCGATCGGCCTCGGGTACACCGATGAGATCGGCGATGGCCAGCAGCGGCAGGCACATCGCGATGTCGTCGACGAAGTTGCCTGACTCCTTTTCGGCTGCGGCGGAGACGATTTCGCGGGCAGCGACCGCGAGTTTGTCCTCGAGCGTGGCGACGGCCCGCGGTGTGAACAGTCGGGAAACCAGCTTTCGCAGCCGGGTGTGCTCGGGCGCGTCATGGTTGATCAGCAGCGCCTTGGTCAGCTCGAGTTGGTCGGGTGTGGTGCCGTCGGGCAGCCGCATCACCACGCCCTTGCGGTTGGTGGACCAAAGGTCGCTGTTGCGCGAGATCGACTTGATGTCCTCGTGACGGCTGATCACCCAGTAGCCGCCGTCGTCGAAGATCGAATCGGTCTGCTCGTTCCACCACACCGGCGCGGTCTTGCGCAGCTCGGCGAACTCAGTGACGGGGATGCCCTCGAGCAGGACATCAGGGTCGGTGAAGTCATACCCCCGGGGCAGGCGCACGGCGCCTTGGGGACCGGCAGCGCCGTGTCCGAACGGACATGTGGTCTGCGTCATACGATGACCA
>DASQCE010000476.1:0-4561 GCA_035634855.1 Mycobacterium sp. | reverse complement strand
TTGACCACCACCTGGTCGATGCTGGCGACGACCGGATACTGCTTGGCCACAGCGACCCGGGCATGGGTTTCGGTCCAGGCCCGCTCGTCGTAGTTGACGTAGCTGTCGCGGGTGGTGCCGCAGGTGATGCTGCGCAAAGTCGCCAGGTCGCCGTTCTGGACCGCGGCGTCGAAGTTCTGGATCGTCGAGCGGACCATGTCCTCCTGTGACACCTTTGGCGTCGAGCCGCGGGTCAACAGCAGGGTGCCGAGGATCGCGACGGCCACCAACGCCGCGATGACCAACAGCACCGCCACCACCCAGCCCCAGCTGCGACGGTTGCGTGGCGGCTTTCCAGGGTCGGTGCGCGGCGGAATGGCTTGCGGTGCAACGGGTCTCTCCTGCGCCATCGACTCGGTGGGCACCGGCATCATCACCTCGGTGGCCGGCTCGGCTGGGGTGTCGATCTTCTGTGTCGAGCCCGCGTCGAACGCGGACGGCGCGGTGAACCGGCGCTCAGGAGGACGGTTCGTCTCTTCGGCCGGCAGTTGGGCCTCGGCCTCTGGCGACAACAGGATCTCGGTAACGGGCTCGTGCTCCGGATCGCTCACGGCTTCGGCCTGCTGGGTATCGTCCGTCTCGTCGGTGGCTTCATCCGGTTGGTCCGGCCGTGATGGGTTCGACATCCCGCTGCGATTCCTCCCTCTACGCGCTACCGGTGCAGCCTAGCTGCACAATGAGGCCATGACGCGCATGGGAGATCTCCTCGGGCCGGATCCGGTACTGCTGCCAGGCGACAGCGCAGCGGAGGCCGAACTCGCCGCATCTGAAAACCCCGCCATCGTCGCCGCCGCACATCCATCGGCCTCGGTGGCATGGGCGGCACTCGCGGAGGATGCGCTGGCCGACGACAACGCCGTCGCCGCCTACGCATATGCCCGCACCGGCTATCACCGCGGCCTGGATCAATTGCGCCGCAACGGATGGAAGGGCTTCGGCCCGGTGCCCTACAGCCACGAGCCGAACCGCGGGTTCCTGCGGTGTGTGGCCGCACTGGCGCGTGCCGCTGACTCCATCGGCGAGGCCGACGAGTATCAGCGCTGCCTCGATCTGCTCGACGACTGCGATCCTGCGGCGCGTTCCGGACTCGGCCTCGCTTAGGCGCTCATCACTCGGCTTCGCACTTGCAGTCTGCGGCGCCGTCAGGCGGCTCCACCTGAACCGTCGCGTGGTCCAGTCCCCGTGCGGTCAGGACCGCCCGCGCATCGTCGAGGACCAGGGCCGACTCCCTGCTGCTTGTCAGGTGCGCGGTGACCATGTCCTTGCCAGGCACCAGCGTCCATACGTGCAGGTCGTGCACCTCTGTCACGCCCTCAACGCCGCACAGCGCAGAGCGCAACTCCTCGACGTCGATGTGGCTGGGTGACGATTCGGACAGGATCCGCAGTGCGGAGCGGGCGAGCGAGATGGCGCGGGGCAGCACCCATAGCGCGACGAATACCGCGACCACCACGTCGGCGTAGGGCCACCGCGTCGTCACGGTGACGATGCCTGCGATCAACACGCCGATGCTGCCGACGGTGTCGGCGACTACCTCCATGTAGGCGCCCTTGACAGCGAGGCTCTGCTCGGAGTGCGACCGCAACAGCAGCACGACGGCGGCGTTCGCCACCAACCCGGCCAGCGCAACGGCGATCATGGGCACGCCGGGGATGTCGGGTGCATCACCGAGCCGTTCGAACGCCTCGTAGAGGATGAAACCGGCGACGCCGAGCAGCAGCACTGCGTTCGCTACGGCGGTGAACACCTCGGCGCGGTGCCAGCCGTATGTCCGGGCCGGCGACGCGCTGCCGTGGCGGGCGAGCAGCACCGCGGTCAGCCCCATGAACATCGCGACGAGGTCGGTGAGCATGTGCCCGGCGTCGGCCAGCAGCGCAATCGAATTGATCAGCACCGCGGTCGTCAGCTCGAGAACGAAGAAGCCGGTCAGGATCACCGCGCTGATGACCATTCGGCTGACGCGGGTGTCGACGCTGCCGTGATCGTGTCCCGCACCCATGTCTGAAATATATGCGCAAAGACGCATATGTCGCAAGGCCGCCGTCAGAACCAGGCGGACCAGAACCGGGTGAGATCCATGCCTCGCCCAATCAGCCCACGGGGCACGCCGGAGGCGTCGAAGAACCACAACACCACCTCGAAGAACCAGCGGTTGACCTGAGGGGTGAATAGGAGGAGCAGCAGGATGAGGAACCCCCACTGCTTGGCGGGCTGCAGCGCGCGCTGCGTCTGCGGGCTCAGGTGCGGCTCGAGCGCGCTGTAACCGTCAAGGCCAGGGACCGGCAGCATGTTGAGCACGAACGCGGTCACCTGCAGGAAGCCCAGGAACGCCATGCCGCCCCAGAACGTCAGGTGGTCCGGCTCCCACAACACTCGCGTCAGCACGAGCACGACGATCGCGAACACGAGGTTGGTAGCTGGCCCCGCAAGGCTGACCAGGGTCTTCTGCCGCTTCGTCATCCACGACGTGCGGACATACACCGCTCCCCCCGGGAGGCCGATGCCGCCCAGAGCGATGAACAGCGCGGGCAGCCCTAGCGAGAGCAGCGGGTGCGAGTACTTCAGCGGGTTCAGCGTCAGGTAGCCGCGCGCCTCGACGTCGCGGTCGCCGAAGCGCCACGCGGTGTAGGCGTGCGCGAACTCGTGCAGGCAAAGCGACACCAGAAAGCCGGCGATCACGAAGGTGAACACCCCGACGTAGGCCAGCGGCCGCATATTGTCCGCGGCCAGCCAAGCCAGCACCCCGCCGACGGCGGTGAGCGCGACGATCGCCAGGAAGATCGGGCTGGGCCGCACCGATTGGTGCAGGGGGCGGATGCTCACGAGTCGACGCTACCGTCGAGATTGCCTTGAGGGTCGTTACGAGCGACGGATCACAGCCCTGTGTGCAATGTCAGCGAACCCGCAGCCAGCCCTCGGTGTGCCGGTAGAACGTCGACCGCCGGACCGGCCTCGGTGCAGGCACTCCGTCGCGCACCACTAGCGCGGCATCGGTGCCGAGCTGCGCGGCGCGGCCGGCCACCCAGTTCGTCGCCCGCATGCGACTCGACAGCACGCTCGCCCGCAACCCCGGCATGGTCGGCGTCGGCTCGATGCGCACCCCGGTCACATCGCCGTCGAACAGCAGGGTGTCATCAGTGACCGCTTCACCGCGGATCGTCCGTGCCCGCTCGTCGGGCGGCAGCCAGTGCGCGGCGCGGACGATGACGGTCCCCGTTTCGTCGCGGATGAGTGGAACCCGTTGCGCCTCGCCGGTACGGGCCCGGCGCGCGTGCCATGGTCGACGGACGTGGCCGACCTCCACATCGAGCCGGTCCGCCCGCAATAACCGGGTCAATACCGCGGCTAGATTGGCGTCCGCTCCCACGACGACGACCCTGCGGCAGTCGGTGATGTTGTCGAGGCCGACGATCGGCAGGTCGCGCAGCGCACGGGGCATTCGTCGACCGCCGAACAGCAACACCACAACATCGCCGTCTTTTTTGGAATGCTCATCACGTCCGCGGTTCGTCAACGCGGCTCCTCGCGGTCAGCTGGGATAGGGTGGGTCACCGGCTGCACACAGTATTGAGGCAGATAAAGCGGGAGACTATGCCATGCCGGCAATCGTGCTCATCGGTGCCCAATGGGGGGACGAGGGCAAGGGAAAAGCCACCGACCTGCTCGGTGGCCGCGTCCAATGGGTCGTGCGCTACCAGGGCGGCAACAACGCCGGCCACACCGTGGTGCTGCCGACGGGCGAGAACTTCGCGCTCCACCTGATCCCGTCGGGCATCCTCACCCCTGGCGTCACGAACGTGATCGGCAACGGCGTGGTCGTCGATCCAGGTGTGTTGCTCACGGAGCTGAAGGGTCTTGAGGATCGCAGCGTCGACACCGAGCGGCTGCTGATCTCCGCCGACGCGCACCTGCTGATGCCGTATCACGTGGCGATCGACAAGGTCGTGGAGCGATACGCGGGCAGCAAGAAGATCGGAACCACCGGCCGCGGTATCGGTCCGTGCTACCAGGACAAGATCGCCCGCATCGGCATCCGCGTCGCCGACGTCCTGTATCCGCCGCTGCTGGCCGAAAAAATCGAGGGCGCGCTGGAATTCAAGAACCAGGTGCTGGTCAAGATCTACAACCGCAAAGCGCTCGACCCCGCCGAGGTGCTCGACAGGCTGCTGACGGAGGCCGAAGGCTTCAAGCACCGCATCGCCGATACTCGCTACCTGCTCAACGCCGCGCTCGAAAAGGGCGAGACGGTGTTGCTGGAGGGCTCGCAGGGCACGCTGCTCGACGTCGACCACGGCACGTATCCCTATGTGACGTCGTCGAATCCGACCGCCGGGGGCGCGTGCGTCGGCTCCGGCATCGGCCCGACCCGCATCACCACCGTGTTGGGCATCCTCAAGGCCTACACCACCCGCGTCGGTTCGGGTCCGTTCCCCACCGAGCTGTTCGATCAATTCGGCGAGTACCTGAGCAAGACCGGCGGCGAGGTCGGCGTGACCACGGGCCGGCGTCGGCGCTGCGGATG
>DASQCE010000475.1:0-18007 GCA_035634855.1 Mycobacterium sp. | reverse complement strand
GAGTACCTGATGGTGCCGTCCCCGTCGATGGGCCGAGACATCAAGATCCAGTTCCAGAAGGGCACCGGTTCGCATGCGGTGTACCTGCTCGACGGCCTACGCGCCCAGGACGACTACAACGGCTGGGACATCAACACCCAGGCGTTCGAGTGGTTCCTGGACACCCCGTTGTCGATCGTCATGCCGGTGGGCGGCCAGTCGAGCTTCTACACCGACTGGTATCAGCCGGCATGCGGTAAGAACGGCTGCCAGACCTACAAGTGGGAGACGTTCCTGAGCAGCGAGCTGCCGCAGTGGCTCTCGGCCAACAGGGGCGTGTCCACGGGCGGAAACGCCTCGGTCGGTCTGTCGATGTCGGGCAACTCCTCAATGATCCTGACGGTCTATCACCCGGACAAGTTCATCTACGCCGGCTCGTTGTCGGCGTTCCTCAATCCGTCCGAGGGCCAATGGCCGGGGTTGATCAACATGGCGATGGGCGACGCCGGTGGCTACAGCACGGGCCCGATGTGGGGTCCGGCCGAGACTGATCCGGCGTGGAAGCGCAACGACCCGATGGTGCAGATCCCGACACTCGTAGCCAACAACACGCGGCTATGGGTGTACGCCGGCAACGGCACTCCCAATGAGCTCGGTGGTGCGAACATTCCTGCCCAGTTCCTCGAGGGCATGGTGATCCAGACCAACGAAACGTTCCGGGACAACTACATCGCCGCGGGCGGCAAAAATGCGGTGTTCAACTTCCCGCCCAACGGCACCCACGACTGGGCCTACTGGGGCGCGCAGCTTCAGCAGATGAAGCCCGATCTGATTTCGTACCTCGGCTGACAACAACCCGAGATGCGAAAGCCCCCGACGTGCCAGTCGGGGGCTTTTGCGTTCCCCAGCTTGCGCGTGGGCCCAGGTGAAGAATGGGCGCCATGGTCGCAGTCAACGCTTTGGTCGCACACCAGGACGCAGAAGGGTCGATCACACTCGCCCACGAGGTCGTCGATGAGACGTTTCTGCCCGAGGGCGATGTCACAGTCGCCGTCGAGTACTCCGGCGTCAACTACAAGGACGCCCTGGCCGTCACGCCGAAGGGTGGTGTGGCGCGCTCCTATCCGCTCATCCCGGGTGTCGACGTCGCAGGCACGGTGACCGCCAGCGCAGCGGCCGACTTCGCGGTCGGGGATCGCGTTGTCGCGCACGGATATGACATCGGAACGGGTCGCCACGGCGGATATGCCGACACCGCGCGCTATCCCGCCGACTATCTGGTCAAGCTCGACGCGCTGACGACCGCCCAGGCGGCTGCCATCGGCACCGCCGGGTTCACCGCGGCCATGAGCGTCAACGCAATTCGAGCGCATGGCGTGCGCCCACAGGACGGCCCGGTGCTGGTCACCGGCGCCACCGGTGGCGTGGGCAGTGTCAGCATCGACCTCTTGGCAGGTCTCGGATATGAGGTCATCGCGTCCACCGGCAAGACCGAGGCGCACGACTACCTAATGCGACTCGGCGCGTATGAGGTGGTCGGCCGGCTGCCCGCCGAGGGGGAGAAGATCCGCCCGCTGGGCAAGTCAGCATATGCCGCGGTCGTCGACAGCGTCGGCGGCGACACTCTGGCGTACGCCTTGAGCACACTGAATTACGGTGGGATGGCGGCGATCTCAGGGCTGGCCCGGTCGGCTGATCTGCCGACAACGGTGATGCCCTTCATCCTGCGCGGCGTCAGCCTGGTCGGCATCGATTCGGTGATGTTGCGGATCGACAAGCGTCGCGACTTGTGGCAGTCGATCGCGACCGACCTGATGCCGCGTCACCTCGACGACATCACGCACGACGTCTCGATCCTCGAAGCACCCGAGACGCTGCGCACCATCGTCGGCGGCGGCGTCACCGGCCGCACCCGGGTCGTCGTCAAAGACGGCTTCTAGCTGGCGAGCAGACGCTACTTCAGCTCGGAGGACGACAGGCCCAGTAGGCGGCGGGCCACCACCAGCTGCTGAATCTGCTGAGTACCCTCGAAGATGTCGAGGATCTTACTGTCGCGCGCCCACTTCTCCAGGAGCGTGTCCTCGGAATAGCCTGTGGTACCGGCCATTTCGACCGCCTTGAGGGTGATGTCGCTTGCCACCCGGGCGGCCTTGGCTTTCGCCATCGACGCTTCTTTGGAGTTGGGGATGTTGTTGTCGGCCTGCCACGCCGCCCGCACGTTCAGTAGGCAGCCGGCCTCCCAGTCGGCCTCCATCCGCAGGAACTCCGCGGCCGCGGCGCTCTGCGCGTGTGAGGGCTTGTCGTACGAGATCTCCACGCCGGCGTCGGTGAGGATCTTGCGTAGTTCCTCGAGCGCGGCGCGGGCCACGCCGACGGCCATGGCCGCAACGATCGGTCGGGTATTGTCGAACGTCTCCATGACGCCGGCAAAACCCTTCTCCGCGTGGATCTCCGGATCGCCGAGCAGGTTATCCTTCGGGATGCGGGCGTTCTCGAAGCGGATCACCGCGGTGTCGGACGCTTTGATTCCAAGCTTGTGCTCGAGGCGCTCGACCGTCACACCGGGATGCTCACGCGGCACGATGAACGACTTGATGGCTGCGCGGCCGAGCGACTTGTCGAGCGTCGCCCACACCACGATGTGGGTGGCCCGCGAACCGGCGGTGACGAAGATCTTCTCGCCGTTGATCACGTACTCGTCGCCGTCGAGCACCGCGGTCGTCGATACCGCAGCGGAGTCCGACCCGAAACTCGGCTCGGTGATTGCCATTGCGGCCCAGACATTTCCAAGCCGCGCCAGCTGTTCGTCGGTGGCGACGCCGGAGATAGCGGCGTTGCCCAGGCCCTGGCGCGGCACCGAGAGCAGCAGCGCGATGTCGCCCCAGCTGATCTCCGTTGCATTGAGGACCGCCGACATGTTGCCGCCGTTGTGATTTTCGTTCGACGCTTCGGCGTCGCGGAACGCCTCGGCACCGGCAAACGAGATCGTCTTCGCCGCCGAGATGCCCTCGAACAGGATGGCCAACGTGTCCAGCTCGACGGGGTACGCGTGTTCCTTCAGGTCGTACTTGCGCGAGATCGGCCGCAACATCTCGACCGCGCCTTGGTGGCCCTTGTCGATGACCGCCTGCAGCTTCTTGGGCATTTCAAGATTGATTGCCATGATTAGTCTTTCGTTCGAGATAACGAATAACGACTCGGTAAAATCACTCCGCTAAATAACAACAATGCCCTCGGCGACGCCGATCACGCGCAAGTCGCGGTACCAGCGTTCGACGGGATGTTCCTTGGTGTAGCCGTGGCCGCCGAGCAGCTGCACGCCGTCGAGGCCGATCTGCATGCCCTTGTCCGTGCCCAGCCGTTTGGCCAGCGCCGCCTCGCGGGCGAACGGCAGACCCTGCTGGGCGCGCGACGCCCCACGCCACGTGATCAGTCGCAGGCCGTCGAGCTCGATGGCGATGTTGGCGGTCATGAACGCCACCGCCTGACGATGTGCGATCGGCTCACCGAACGCCTGGCGCTCCTTGACGTAGGGCACGACGTGGTCAAGCACGGCGTGGGAGGTGCCCACGGCCAGCGCGGCCCAGCCCAGCCTCGCGAGCGCAATCGCCTCGGAGTAGTCGGAATCGGTTGCGTCCTCCTCGCCGAGACGGGCACTCAACGGCACCGACACACTGTCGAGTTCGACTCGGCCGAGTGCGGCGGCGCGAATGCCCATGCTGGGATCTGCGGTGACGGACACCCCCTGCGTGGATGACTCGACGATGAAAAGGGCTGGCTTGCCGGACAATTGAGCACCGACGATGAAGAGCTCGGCGTCTGCGGCGGCCGGCACCAACGACTTCACGCCGTTCAGCCGGTATCCGCTCGGGGTACGGGCCGCTGTCGTCTTCAGCGCGGTCGGGTCGAATAGCGCATGCGGTTCGACGATGGCCACGCATGCCTGCGGCACGTTGGCGCCCGCGAACTCCTGCAGATAGGTCGCCTGCTGGTCGGCGCTGCCCCAATGGGTGAGCGTCGACGCGACGCCGCCGGGCGCCAGGATCGGCAGCGACAGACCCATGTCGCCGTAGGCCAGCGCCTCGGCGACGAGCGCGTTCGTGACCGTGGAGTGGTGCGCGGCGATTCCGTCGAAATCCTCGGGGATGTTGATCGCGGTGATGCCCAACTCGGCGGCCTTGGCAATCAGGTCCGGCGGATAGCTCGCGGCGGCGTCGGCGTCGCGGGCGGCCGGACGCAGGATATCCTCGGCGAACTCCTCGACCGTCTCCATGATCATCTTCTGGTCGTCGTCGGGCGTGAGGTCGAAATAGTCTGCTCCGCTTGCCTTCAGGCGAGTCGGCGCCTTGCCGAGACCCTGGATGCGCTTGAACTGCCTGGTCGATGCGCCGGCTGCGGAGAATGCTTGTTTGACGCCGTATTTCAGGCTTCTGTTGAGTGGGTCGCGCAGGTTGTAGCGGTCCAGGAACTCCTGCCCGACGATCGGCGTGATCAGCGCCAACCCGATATCGATCGCTGTCCTCTTGTGCTTGTGCATGCCGACGGCGCTCTCGCGAGAGGAGCGCTTCTTGGACGGCAGGGTGTTGGTCATTTCAGCTGCCTCGCTTGCTGGTGGACGTGCGCGAACACGCAACTGACTCTAGAGTAAGGTATTGCGAACTGACTCTTGAGTCAGTTCGCCGCCTTTGTTACCCAATTCACAGCGCTGGGCGTCGGCCTAACCGGTGGGAACGAGGGTGACCATCGGCGCCGAGACGTCCGGCAGGGGCGGTGTCGGCACGCCGGGATCGGTTGCCCTGTGCCGGGCCGATCGGCGCCAAGATGCCCGGCGGCAGCTTGCCGGGCGGAACAGTCTGCTGACCCGACGCCTCTGCTTCGGCGGTTGCCGCCGTCGAGGGGCTCGTCGGAAGGCATTCCGCGGGAGTCGACGCAACACTGGTTGGTGTCTCGGATCGTCTTGTTCATACAGTTGTCGTACGCCCCGATATCCCACGCCAGATCGCTGGGCTCGGCGACGGCGATCGCAGCGCCGAATACGTTGCCCCCGCAGGCAACCACGCTCGCCCCCGAAAAAGCTTCTCCCGGACCCCGGCACAGGTGATCCGCCGAATTCGTGCCTGTTCTATCGAGAAATCAGCACGGGCAGTCGTCGAGCACCCCAGGTCCCGACGGGCCCATCGAAGACGCCGGGCAGCAGCGTGCCGCATCGCTCGCAGTGGCCAGACTCGGTTAAGCCGTAGTGCCGCATCGCATACCAGTCGCGAACCACGACGGCATCGCCGCAGCCGGGACAGCGCGTGGTGTCACCGTCAAGATCGTGAACATTTCCGGTATAGACGAACCGCAGTCCCTCGGCCAGCCCGATTCGGCGGGCGCGGGTCAGCGTCTCGGGGGACGTCGGCGGGATGTCCAACATCTTGTAGTCGGGGTGAAACGCGGTGAAATGCAACGGCACCTCGTCGCCGAGGTTGTCCCGGATCCAGGCGCATTCTTGGGCGATTTCGGCATCGCTGTCATTCAGTCCGGGAATAAGCAGTGTGGTGATCTCCACCCACACGTCGGTTTCGTGCCGCAGATACAGGAGGGTGTCGAGTACGTCGGCCAGATGCCCGACGCAGACCCGGTGATAGAACTCCTCGGTGAACGCTTTCAGATCGACGTTGGCCGCGTCGATGTGTCGATAGAACTCGGCGCGCGGGCGGGGGCACATGTAGCCCGCGGTCACCGCGATGGCCCTGATCCCGCGTTCACGGCAAGCGTCCGCGACATCGGCCGCGTACTCCCAGAAGATCGTTGGGTCGTTGTACGTGAAAGCCACACTGCGGCAGCCCATTTCGTCGGCCACCCGGGAGAGGTCTGCGGGCGTCGCGCGGTCGGCGAGCGTGTCGGTCTCCCGCGACTTGGAGATATCCCAGTTCTGACAGAACTTGCACGCGAGGTTGCAGCCGGCAGTGCCGAACGACAGCACCGCCGAGCCCGGCAGGAAGTGGTTGAGCGGCTTCTTCTCGACAGGGTCGACGCAGAACCCACTGGACCGGCCATAGCTGGTGAGCACGATCTGGTCGTCGACGCGGGCACGGACGAAACACAGGCCACGCTGGCCCTCACGCAGTTTGCAGGCGCGCGGGCATACATCGCACTGGATCCTGCCGTCATCGAGGCGATGCCAGTGCTTGGTAGGCACGGTGAACGAGTCGAAGGTCATGACGCCTCCGATCGCAAGGCTACCCGCCGTTGAGCCTGTTCAGAACGGCTTCCTGCAGTAACCCGTTGGTGGCCACGACGCTGCCGCCGTGCGGTCCCGTACGGCCGCTGAGATCGGTGAACGCGCCGCCCGCCTCGCGGACCACGATGTCGAGCGCGGCAAGGTCCCACAGTGACACCTCGGGTTCGGCGGCAATGTCTACGGCGCCCTCAGCGAGCAGGCAGTAGGACAGGAAGTCGCCATAGGCGCGCACCCGCCAGACGCTGTCGGTGAGTTCGATGAAGCGGTCGCGCAGGCCCAACCTGGCCCATCCCGAAAGACTGGAAAACGACAGGCTCGCCGACTCGAGGTTGGCGACTGACGACACCGCCACCCGCCGAGGTGGCCCGCCTGCGAAGGACGCGAAGGCGCCCTCGTCTGCGCCGGCCCACCAACGACGTTGCAGCGCAGGCGCACTCACCACTCCGGCCACCGGAACCCCGTCGTGCAGCAGCGCGATCAAGGTCGCCCACACCGGCACGCGGCGAACGAAGTTCTTGGTGCCGTCGATCGGGTCGATCACCCACTGCCGGCCCGCGAAAGTCGTTGTTCCGCCGAATTCCTCACCGAGCACGGGATCATCGGGCCGCTGCTGCGACAGCACGCCACGCAACGCGCCCTCCACCGAGCGGTCCGCGTCGGTGACCGGTGTCAGGTCCGGCTTGGTGTCGACGCGAAGGTCCAGCGCGCCGAACCGTTCCATCGTCAGTACGTCCGCCTGGTCGGCCAACCGCAGCGCCAAACCCATGTCATCGCGGACGGTGGTCATGGCAGCAGTCCTACCATGACCGTGTGTTGGAATTCGCGATCATCATCGTGCTCATCGGGGCCATGGTCGCGCTCGCGGCACCCTGGATCATGCGACGTCGCGGCGCGGGTGCGAACTGGGTCAGCGGTAACCTCCTGGTCACCGGCGTCAGCCCGAGGCCAGACGCCACCGGTGAACAGTTCGTCACGATCACCGGAGTCATCAATGGTCCAACGGTCAACGAGCATGTCGTGTACCAACAGCTCGCCATTGATGTCGACGATTGGCCGACCATGGGCCAGTTGTTTCCGGTGGTGTACGCACCCAACAATCCCGACAAATGGACATTCGCCCCGCCACAGGCGATGCCGTAGCTCGCCGAGCGTGGGATTAATGCACATCTTCCACGCCGAAAGCGTGCAGGTAACCCACGTTCGGCGCTGCAATTGCCTCAGGCGTGGCCGATGCGCAGCAGTTCCGCAACGCTGGTCAGTTTGACCCGAGGACGGCCGTGAGGCCGACCGGCCGACCGTTCGTGCTCGTCGATCAGCTTCCAGTGGTCGTCAGTGATCAACTTCGGTTGCCGCTCCAGCAGCCACTCCACCAGCTCCTCGGGATAGTCCGCGCCGACCTCCGCCAGGTCCGCGCCCGAAAGGTCCGAGACCAGTGTGTCGACGGTCTCCTGCGAGTCGCTCTTGTTGCTGCCGATCACCCCGGTGGGCCCGCGCTTGATCCAGCCAACGACGTACTCATTGCGCCGACCGTCGATCCTGCCGTTCGCGTGTGGGATCGTGCCGCTGCCATCGTCGAACGGCAGGCCCGGCGTCGGCACGCCGCGGTAGCCGACCGCGCGCACCACCAGCTGAGCGGGCACCTCCTCGCGCTCGCCGGTGTCCTTGGCTACGATGCGGCCGTTGTCGTCGACCAATGCGTTGCGGCCCAACACGATTGATTCGACGCGACCCTCGCCCTTGAGCTCGATCGGCGACGTGCAGAACCGGAAGACGATGCGGCGCTTGGCGCCGCGGGGCTCCCGTTCGGCGTAGCCGCGCAGCACCTTGATGTTGTTGCGGACGGTCTTGCCCGCGGCCTCGATGTCCTCGTCGGAGATGTCGGCGAAGTCGGCCGGGTCGACGATCACATCGACATCTCCGAGGCCCTCCAGAGCGCCGAGTTCGCGCAGCTCGAGCGTCGTGAACGGAGCCTGCAGCGGTCCGCGCCTGCCGAGAACCAGCACCTCTTCGACCCCGCGGTCGTGCAGCACCTTCAACGCGTGATCGGCGATGTCGGTGGTCGCCAGCACGTCGGGATCGGTAACCAGGATGCGCGCCACGTCCAGCGCGACGTTGCCGTTGCCGACAACGACAGCGCGACCGCTCGAAATATCGGGTGCCATCTCCTCGAAATGCGGGTGCGCGTTGTACCAGCCGACGAAGTCGACGGCCGCGACGCTGCCTGCCAGGTCCTCGCCCGGAATGCCCAGGGACCGGTCGGACTGCGCGCCGACGGCGTAGATCACCGCGTCGTAGCGCTCGGCCAGCTCAGCGGCCTGCACGTGGTCGCCGACCACGATGTTGCCGAAGAACCGGAATCGCGGATCCAGCGCGGTCTTCTCGAACTGGGCGCTGATCGACTTGATCTTCGGATGGTCCGGCGCGACACCGGAGCGGACCAGCCCCCACGGGGTCGGCAGCATCTCCAGCATGTCGACGCGCACGTCAGCGTCGTCGGCCGAGTCGGCGAACTTCAGAAGCGAGGCCGCGGCAAAGTAACCCGAGGGCCCTGAGCCGACGATCGCCACATGGTATGGGCGCATGGATACCTTTTGTTGAGGTTTTCTGTCGCGGCCCGTCCACACGCAAGGGGCTGTCGCGTGCTGGCCGGGCTGGTTACCCACCCGATGCTAAACGGGCACCCCGCCCGTTGCCGCTCGTCATCAAGAACTGCGACGCCGGTAACCTGAACTCCCGTGGATCCTGACCGTCAAGCCGATATCGCCGCCCTCGACTCCACCCTGACCACGGTGGAGAGGGTGCTCGATGTCGAGGGGCTTCGCGGTCGTATCGAAAAGCTCGAGCACGAAGCGTCCGACCCGCATCTTTGGGATGACCAAGCGCGCGCCCAGAAGGTCACCAGTGAGCTGTCTCACACCCAGGGTGAGCTGCGCCGCGTCGAGGAGCTGCGGCAGCGGCTCGACGACCTCCCTGTGCTCTACGAGCTGGCCGCCGAAGACGGGGGCGACGACGAACTGGCCGAGGCCGACGCGGAGCTCAAAAAGCTGCGCGAGGACCTCGAGGCGATGGAAGTCCGGACGCTACTCTCCGGCGAATATGACGAGCGCGAGGCCGTCGTCACCATCCGGTCCGGTGCCGGCGGAGTGGACGCCGCCGACTGGGCCGAGATGTTGATGCGGATGTATATCCGCTGGGCCGAACAACACAACTATCCGGTCGAGGTGTTCGACACCTCCTACGCCGAAGAAGCGGGCATCAAGAGCGCGACGTTCGCGGTGCATGCGCCGTTCGGGTACGGCACGTTGTCGGTCGAGCAGGGCACACACCGGTTGGTGCGGATCAGCCCGTTCGACAACCAGAGTCGCCGCCAGACGTCGTTCGCAGACGTGGAGGTGCTCCCGGTGGTGGACACGACTGATCACATCGACATTCCGGAGAGTGATGTGCGCGTAGACGTGTATCGGTCCAGCGGGCCCGGCGGCCAGTCGGTGAACACCACCGACTCGGCGGTTCGACTCACCCACATCCCGACGGGTATCGTCGTGACTTGCCAGAACGAGAAGTCGCAGCTGCAGAACAAAGTCTCAGCGATGCGAGTGCTTCAGGCAAAGTTGTTGGAACGCAAGCGTTTAGAAGAACGTGCTGAACTGGATGCGTTGAAGGGTGACGGCGGCAGCTCGTGGGGAAATCAGATGCGGTCCTACGTGTTGCACCCGTACCAGATGGTGAAGGACCTGCGCACCGACTACGAGGTCGGCAATCCAGCGGCAGTACTGGACGGAGACATCGACGGGTTCCTCGAAGCGGGAATCCGGTGGCGCAACAGACGAGATGACGAATAACACTGTACTTGCACTGAGTTTTGCCGACCGCTGGCACGGCTTCTGGGGCGGCACCATCGGCGAATGGATCCTCGCCCGCGGTGTGCCGATCGCGCTGTATCTGATCGGCGGTCTGCTCGCGGCCCGCTTCATCACCTGGTTGGCCAACAGGATCGTGCGCCGCATTGACGCCGAGTACCGGGAGAGCGACCAACTGGTCCGCTCGGAGAGCGCCAAGCACCGCCAGGCTGTGGCGTCGGTGATCTCCTGGGTGTCGGTCGCCCTGCTGTTCGTCATCGTGATCGTGCAGGTCACCACGATCCTCGCCATCCCGGTGGGGTCGCTCGTCGCACCGGCCGCGGTGCTCGGCGCCGCGCTCGGTTTCGGCGCGCAGCGCGTAGTGCAGGACCTGCTGTCCGGGTTCTTCATCATCACGGAGAAGCAGTACGGCTTCGGTGACCTGGTCCAGTTGAGCATGGCTGCTGTGACGGACGACGCCCTCGGCACCGTTGAGGACGTCACGCTGCGGGTCACCAAGCTGCGCTCGACCGAGGGCGAAATGATCACCATCCCCAACGGGCTGATCGTCAAGGCGTTGAATCTGAGCAAGGATTGGGCGCGTGCGGTCGTTGACATCCCGGTTCCCGCGAGCGCGAACCTCAACCAGGTCAACGAGGTGTTGCACGGGGTAGCCGAAAAGGCCATGGAGGATCGCGAGCTTCGGGACCTGCTGCTTGACGCGCCCCAGCTGATGGGTGTCGAGAGCATCGAGCTGGACACGGTGAACCTGCGTATGGTCGCGCGCACGCTACCGGGCAAACAGTTCGAGGTGGGCCGCCAGCTACGTGTATTGGTGGTCCGCGCGCTGCGCCGGGCCGGCATCGCGTCGCCGACGGATGGTCACAGCCCGATGGTGGAGGCCATCGTTCACCCGGCGACCGCGGGCGGTGCTGAAGAAGAGACGCAGGGCCCGCGGGGAGAGAAGAAATGAGGTCCTGGTTCAAGGCCAGGCTCGGGCGCATGCGGGTTTCGACGATCGTGCTGATCGTCGCGTTTTTGGCGCTGTTCTGGGTCTATCACAACTTCGAGCCCCGGCCGCCGACCGAAGCGCCGACGACGGCGGTCGTCCCGCCCGGCTTCGTGCCCGACCCGAACTACACCTGGGTGCCCCGTACGGATGTGCGTCGACCCAAGGAGCCAGAGACCACCACGCCGACCACCACCAGCCCGACCGAGGCCACGACGTCACCTGGCGAGACCACCAGCCCGACGTCGCCGACGACGGTCGTTCCCGGGCCGCTGGGACCGCAGACCATCACGCTGACGCCCACCCTCACGCCCACGACGCCGACGACGCCCGCGTCGGGACCGGCGCCGACGACGCCTGCTCCGCCGAGTTAGCGTTGAGCGGCTTCTGTCCCGTCACCGCTACACTGGCGTGCCGTGATGATCACCCTCGAGCATGTGTCCAAGCAGTACAAGTCGTCGGCCCGGCCGGCGCTCGACAACATCTCGGTCAAGATCGACAAGGGTGAGTTCGTCTTCCTGATCGGACCGTCGGGTTCGGGCAAGTCGACGTTCATGCGGTTGCTGCTCGCCGAGGACACACCGTCGTCGGGTGACATCCGGGTGTCGAAGTTCCACGTCAACAAGCTGGCCGGTCGTCACGTCCCAAGCCTGCGTCAGATCATGGGCTGCGTGTTCCAGGATTTCCGGCTGCTGCAGCAGAAGACGGTCTTCGAGAACGTCGCGTTCGCGCTCGAGGTCATCGGCAAGCGCGCTGAGGTGATCAATCGGGTGGTGCCCGACGTGCTGGAGATGGTCGGGCTGTCGGGCAAGGCCAACCGGTTGCCGGCTGAATTGTCCGGCGGCGAACAGCAGCGCGTAGCCATCGCCCGCGCGTTCGTCAACCGGCCGCTGGTGCTGCTGGCCGACGAGCCGACAGGCAACCTCGACCCCGAGACCAGCAAGGACATCATGGATCTGCTCGAGCGCATCAACCGCACCGGAACCACGGTGGTGATGGCCACCCACGACCACCACATCGTCGACTCGATGCGTCAGCGCGTCGTCGAACTGGACCTGGGCAGGCTGATTCGAGACGAGCAGCGCGGCGTCTACGGAATGGATCGCTAAGTGCGCTTCGGCTTCCTCATCAATGAAGTCCTGACCGGACTTCGCCGCAATGTCACCATGACGATTGCGATGATCCTGACCACCGCGATCTCCGTTGGGCTGTTCGGTGGCGGGTTGCTGGTCGTGCGGCTCGCCGACAACTCCCGCAAGATCTATCTCGATCGCGTGGAGAGCCAGGTCTTCTTGACCAACGACGTCTCCGCCAACGACCCCACGTGCGACGGCGACCTGTGTAAGTCGCTGCGCGCGAAGATCGAGTCCCGCGACGATGTGAAGTCGGTGCGGTTTCTCAACCGTGACGATGCCTATAACGACGCGATCAAGAAGTTTCCCCAGTACAAGGACGTGGCAGGCAAAGAGGCCTTCCCGGCGTCGTTCATCGTCAAGCTCGATAATCCGGAGCAGCACAAGGATTTTGACGAGGCGATCGTTGGCCAGCCCGGCGTGCTCAACGTGCTGAACCAGAAGGACCTGATCGACCGATTATTCGCGGTGCTCGATGGGCTCTCCAAGGCCGCGTTCGCGGTGGCTTTGGTGCAGGCAATCGGCGCAGTCCTGTTGATAGCCAACATGGTCCAAGTAGCGGCGTACACCCGTCGCACCGAGATCGGTATCATGCGATTGGTCGGGGCCAGCCGCTGGTATACCCAGTTGCCATTCTTGGTGGAGGCAATGCTGGCCGCGTTCATCGGCGTGGTCATCTCGATCGTCGGCCTGATCCTGGTGCGAGCGCTGTTCTTGGAGAACGCGCTCAACCAGTTCTATCAAGCGAATCTGATCGCCCGCATCGACTATGCCGACATTCTCTATATCGCGCCAATCCTGTTGTTCGTCGGCGTCGTGATGGCCGGCGTCACCGGCTACGTCACGCTGCGACTCTACGTTCGAAGATAGCCATGGCCAAGAAAGCCGAGCCGTCAAGGTCCAGCAATAACAAGGTCATTGCGACCAATCGCAAAGCGCGGCACAACTATTCGATCCTCGAGACCTTCGAGGCCGGGGTGGCGCTGGTGGGCACCGAGGTCAAGAGCCTGCGCGACGGCCAGGCATCACTCGCCGACGCGTTCGCTACCGTCGACGACGGCGAGATCTGGCTGCGCAACCTGCACATCCCGGAGTATCACCACGGCAGCTGGACCAACCACGCGCCGCGGCGCAACCGCAAATTGTTGTTGCACCGCAAGCAGATTGACAACCTAGTCGGCAAGATCCGGGATGGTAACCTCACGCTGGTGCCGCTGTCGCTGTACTTCTCGGACGGCAAGGTGAAGGTCGAGCTGGCACTGGCCCGCGGCAAACAGGCCCACGATAAGCGGCAGGACATGGCCCGGCGCGACGCGCAACGGGAGGTGACCCGCGAGCTGGGCCGCCGGGCCAAGGGCATGTCCTGACCGGCTTTGAAGGGCCGGTACTGGCGCTGTCCTCGGCACTGGGCTACGGCATCAGCGACTTCGTCGGCGGCCTGGCGTCACGGCGTGTGGCGGCTCTGCGCGTCGTGTTGGTGTCGTATCCGATCGCGATGGTGCTGCTGACCATTCTTGCGACGATCGTCGGCGGCCACATCACGGGCGCGGCGATCTTCTGGGGTGCGCTGTGCGGCGTCTCGCAGGCCTTTGGTGTGTGGTGGTTCTACGCCGCGTTGGGGTCCGGCCCGATCTCAGTGGTGTCCCCGCTGACGGCGATTCTGGTCGCCGCGGTGCCGGTTGGTGTCGGTCTGATGATCGGGGAGCGGCCGGGGTTCATCGCGGGGATCGGCGTGGTGCTGGCGTTGATCGCGGTAGTCCTGGTCTCGCGGGAAGCCACCGATGAGGACGTCACACCGCACAAGTTCACAGCGACCGTCGCGTGGCTGACGGTCGGCTCGGGTCTGGCGTTCGGGCTGAACTTCGTGCTGATTCACCAGGCCCCGGCGGAGGCCAAGCTGTGGCCGCTGGTCTTCGCCCGCATCTCGGCCAGCGTGCTGGTGGTCGTGATCGCCGCGATGAGCGCCAACTTGCGGCCGCCTGCGGGCCTGCCGCTGAAGCTGGCCGTGACGGCAGCTGTGCTGGACACCGGTGCCAACGTCGCGATGCTGCTGGCGCTGCACGCGTCGCTGTTGTCGCTGGCCGGCGTGCTGATGTCGCTGTACCCGGCCGCGACGGTGCTGCTGGCAATCGTGGTGCTGCGTGAGCGGGTGAGCCGGTGGCAAACGGCCGGCATGGTGCTGGCCCTCGCGGCCGTTGCGATGATCGCCGCCGGGTGACTGTAACGTTAGTATTTTGCTGTGAAGCTCCTAGTAGCACTAAATTAGTGCACCGACCACGCCCTGGGCTAGGGCAAGATGGCGGAAGGGGCGTCGCCAGAAACATGTCGCCAGCACATCGTGCGGAAGGAACCGCGTGTCGGTCAAGGGCCACCAGCTGCGCCTCGGGCTATTCGCTGCTGTCGTCGCGCTGGTCTGTGTCAATGCGGTGGCACCGTGGGGCGACGCTGCAGGTGGTGTGTGTGCAACAGTGCTCCAGTCGAGCGTCGGCGCCGCGGCGGTCATCTGCGGAGTGGTGGTAGCGCGCAGGGTTCACGGCTTATCACGTTGCTGGCGGCTGCTTGTCGTCGCAGGCTGTCTGAGTTGGCTGGTCGGCGAGCTGCTCTGGAGGTCCGGAGGCGGTGAGTCCGGCAGCGGTGCTGCGCCGCCGGCAGCCATCGCCGCGTACTTCCTGCCCCCGGTGCTGGGATTGGCGGCGATGGTCGTGTTGGTCCGCGCAGCAGGCGGTGTGGCCGGCCACCCGGACGGGCCACTGCGGCATTCGCTCCTCACCACCGTCCTAGATGGAATTGTGTCGGCCTTGGCGTTCTCGATCCTGGTGTACATCGCCGGGTTCGGCGACATGTCCAGTCGCGTCTTGCCCCGGTCGGACAACACCGCCGTGCTCGTCGCGTACTCGGTGATCGAGCTCGTTGTGGTGGTGGCGGGGGTACTCATGGCCGTGATCTACCGGCCGGATCGCCCATATCGTGCGAACTACCTCCTGCTGACGGGCGGCATCGTGCTCATCGCCGCGTCCGACCGGATGGTCACTTACTTCCGAAGCGTGGGTGTCGAAGGTGGCGACCTGTGGGGCGGTATCGGATTTGTCCTCGGACCGCTGATGCTGGCGTTCGCCGTGCTCGAATTGCCGCCGCGGCCGGTACCCAGTCGCGACGAAGACGCTATGGACTGGGCGCAGCTGATCCTGCCCTACAGTGGTTTCCTCGGCATCGCGGTGTTGTTCGCCTTCCACATGTCGCTTGGACAGCAACTGAACTCGATCCTGATCGCCGCGACGGTGTTGATGGTCGTCCTCGCCGCGGCCCGGCAGGTGGTCACGGTTCGCGCGCAGCGGCTGCTGACCCAACGGCTGTATGAGGTCCAAAGCCGACTCGCTCATCAGGTCCACCACGACCCACTGACCGGACTGCCCAACCGGGTCCTGTTCGCGCAGCGGCTCGAGGATGCGTTGCGGGACGGTGAATTTGTGCTGATCTATGTCGATATCGACGATTTCAAGGAGGTCAACGACCGGTTCGGGCACGCCGGAGGCGACGAGCTGCTTTGTGCGATGGGCGAGCGCCTGAAGCGGTGTCTGCGAAAAGACGACACGCTCGCTCGCATCGGCGGCGACGAGTTCGCGATTTTGATCGGGGACGACTCCGATGCGCCTCAGATCGTGGCGGACCGCATCCGGGTGGCCCTTCGCGATCCGTTCGCCGTGCATGGTTCCTCGGTGCAGGCGCGGGCCAGCATGGGCCTCGTTCGCCCAGGGTCCGGCGGACACGCTCCGACATCGGATGATCTGTTGCGGCAGGCGGATAGCTCGATGTACGCCGGAAAGCGGCTCGGCAAGGACACTGCGGTGATCTATCGACCGTCGTCGGGCTCGGCGACAGATTTCCCGACCGCGCTGCGGCAAGCGAAAGGCAATGTGCCTCCTGGATTCAGCCTCGCCTACCAGCCCGTCGTGCGGCTGCCGGACGCTACACCCGTGGCAGTCGAGGCACTGGCAAGGTGGACCGCGCCCAACGGAACTCAGATTCCACCCGAGACCTTCGTGGCGGCGGCAGAAGCTGCCGGGCTCGGGGACGTGCTCGACGCGATGGTTTTGGATCTGGCCTGCCACGAGGTCGCGGCGACCAACTTGGGCCTCGACCTCCACGTCAACATTGGAGCGACACGCCTGGGCAGTACCGTTTTCGAGGCGGAAGTGCGCCGAACTTTGGCGCGGTATGGAATCACACCGAGCCGACTGGTCTTGGAGATCACCGAGACCGTACCGATCGTGGACCTAGCCCACGCAGCTGTACAGATCGCCCGGCTGAACGCGCTCGGTGTCAGGGTCGCTCTCGACGATTTCGGTGCGGGCTACAACTCGCTGACATACCTACACGCATTACCTGTGCAACTCATCAAGCTCGACCGCAGTGTGGCGGCCGGCGCCGAGCCCGATCGGGATGTAGCGCTGTATCGCTCGGTCATCGGATTGTGCGATGCACTGGGCCTGGACGTGATCGCCGAGGGTGTCGAGTCGACCGCGCAGGCCGAGAGGGTCGCCGCCGCTGGGTGTCGAATGTTGCAGGGCCACCTCTTTGGGCGCCCGATGCCGATCGCCGACGTCAGCTGGTCATTAAGGTACGACGTCCCACTGCGTAGGGCCTAACCCCGCGAACGCGCGTGTCTGAACGGCCACACGCGGGTGCAGGCGTGCATTTCGCGCACGCTCGCGCGCCGCGAGCGCTACGTTCGGCCGAGTGAGTGGCCCTTCACGACCCGTGACAAACCTCGACAAGTCAGACGTCCTCGACGGATTGTTCGCCGTGTGGGACGAGACCGACACGGTGCTCGCCGCCCTGGGCGACGAGCAATGGCAGGCGCAGACTCCGCTGCCGGGCTGGACCGTCCATGATGTGACGGCCCACCTGATAGGCACCGAGTCGATGCTGCAAGGCGCCGCGACGCCGGACGCCGACATCGACATCTCGACGCTCAAGCATGTCCGCAACGACGTCGGCGTGATGAACGAGCGCTGGGTGCGCAAGCTGCGCGGCGTCAGCCCGGCTGACCTGCTCGAAAAGTTCCGCGCCACGACCGCCCAACGGCGCGAGGCGCTTTTAGGCATTGGTGAGGCTGACTGGAACCAGATCACTGCGACGCCGGCAGGCCCGGACACCTACGGACGGTTCATGCGGGTGCGGGACTTCGACTGCTGGATGCATCTGCACGACATTCGGGACGCCCTCGCCCAACCCGCCGCCAACCCGGCCGGTCCAGCGTCGCGGCTGGCGCTGGACGAGGTGGCTGCCAGCATGGGGTTCGTCGTCGGCAAGCTCGGTGGCGCGCCGGACGGATCGCGGGTGTCCATCGAGCTGACAGGACCGCTGCAACGCACGATCAACGTCGCGGTCGAGGGCAGGGGCCAGGTCGTCGATGGCTTCGGTGGCCGGGAACCGACAGCGACGATCGCGCTGGACGGTCTGCTGTTCACGCGCCTCGCCGGCGGTCGCACGACGCCAGCGCAGCATCCCGACGCCGTCGTCTACGGCGGTGACGAGGCGGTCGGCAGGCGCGTCGTCGAGCACCTCAACTACGTGATCTAGCTGGGACTACTTATTCGCTGGCCTGTGTTGAACGCACAGGTAGAATGAAATGTCCTGCCGAAAGTCGGCGGGGATGCGAGGGGCTGAACGGTTTCGACTTCGCGCATCGAATCAAGGGAAGCGTGCCGGTGCAGGCAAGAGACCACCGTAAGCGTCGTTGCAACCAATTAAGCGCCGATTCCAATCAGCGCGACTTCGCCCTCGCTGCCTAAGCGACGGTGAGTCTGTCAGACCGGGA
>DASQCE010000474.1:0-8367 GCA_035634855.1 Mycobacterium sp. | reverse complement strand
TCGATGGTGCGGTTCATCACCTCGAAGCTGCCCAACCTGGGCACCACCGCCTCCTCTTTGGAGGGTTCGACGAGCTCGTCGGTGCTGGCAGTCTCATCTGGAGGTGCGACGGGGCGGTTGGACTCGAACAACGCGGTGGTGCTGCGCCACATCCGGCTCAACCATTCCGTCGTCGCCCGCGGCTCGGCATCGGTCGGTTCGTAGCGGCCGCCTGCCTCGCTGCCCGCGAGGCTGACCGCGATGGTGAGGTCCGCGTTGACCGCGGCGATCGGCGCCATCGGCAACGGGTCGAGGATGCCGCCGTCGGCGAGCAGGCGCCCGCCGAACACGTGCGGAGTGATCACGCCCGGTATCGCGATCGACGCCCGGATCGCCGCGTCGACCGGACCGCGTTGCAGCCAAACGGATTTCCCCGAGAGCAGGTCGGTGGAGACGGCGGTGTAGGGGATCGGAAGTTCCTCAATCGTCACCTCACCGAGAATGTCGCGGACCGCGTCCAGGATCTTCTCCGCCCGCAGCACCCCCGCAGCACTGATGGACGGGTCCAGCAGGCGCAGCACGGCGCGCTGTGTCAATGATTTGGCCCAGTCCGCGAACTCGTCGAGCCTGCCGGCCGCCTGCAGGCCGCCGACGAGCGCACCCATCGACGACCCGGCGATCCCGACGATCTCATAGCCGCGGTGGCGTAGTTCGTCGATCACACCGATATGTGCGTATCCGCGCGCCCCGCCGCTGCCGAGAGCGAGCGCGACACGGTTGCCGGCCATACCGCCATTTTGCGCCGCGAATGCATAGGCACGGACAAGGTCTCCCGGTGTCACTGGCTCAACTTCGCGCAGCGAGATTCAGAGCCCAGCACTACTCGCACTTGCCGTTGGCGGCGCCGGTGACCGCCATGATGACGCCCGCCTGCTGGGCTGGTGTCAGGTTGGCCCACGGCGTGTTGAAGTTTCCTGGGCCGGTGAAGTGGGCTTCCTGGACCATTTTCAGGTATGGCTCCACGAGCGTCTTCGGATCGGCCTGCTGGCTGTCCATCCACACCTTGGCGGCATGGCAGGCCTGGCCGTATTGCGATTCCGTGGCGTCGGCCGGCACGTCCACCCTTGTGGTGACGCCACCGGGAGAGACCCCGACGGCGCCGGGCCGGGCCGGTTCAGCCGGCAGGGGCAGCAGCTCACTGGTGGACGCCGGCGGCGAGATTGATGTCGACGGCTTCTGCTCGTTCGACGAGCAGCCGACGACTGTGAGCATCAGCAGTGCGGTGAATAAGGCGACACGTCGGCGGTACCTGCGCATGCCGCCCAATCTATGCAACGCGTCGGCGCCGGTTAGGGGAGCCTGCCCCCACGGGCCAGCCGGTTGTCCCGAGGGGCGGGATAGTTCGGCTCATCGTGAATCTAGGCCGATTCGCGCCCAATCGGACTCTGAGCAGGGAAGACGCAGGTATGGAACGGGCCAGCCCGACCCGGTAGTCCCTTCCGGTGCAAGACTGTTGACCGTGAGGACCGGATTTCTCGTGTGGGGCTACACACCCGCGAGCAAGGAATGGGGCCTGTCCGCGAGCACGGCGGAGTGTTGTCGGACCTAGCGCCGACCCCCGATCCGTCTTCGTCATTTCTGGAGTTCCACATGGGTTTCGCACAGTCTGCTGTGTTGCCGTCTGCCGTCCCTGCCGTATCTGCCCCGACCCGCCTGCGCCTGCCCGACCTGCTGCAGGCGACGGACCGCTACGCCGACGATGTGTTGTCGGGCTGCTACGACCACCTGCTGCCGGTCGGCGGACCGCCGACCGCCGATCGCTGGTTCGCGCGGCTGCATGGCGACGATGAACTCGACGTCTGGCTGATCAGCTGGGTACCGGATCGCTCGACCGAACTGCACGACCACGGCGGCTCATTGGGTGCGTTGACCGTGGTATCCGGCGCGCTGCGGGAAACGCGTTGGGACGGAGAGGCGTTGCGTCGTCGACGCCTTCGGGCCGGCGATCAGGCCGGATTCCCATTGGGCTGGGTGCACGACGTCGTGTGGACCCCCGAACGGGATCTGTCGGCTCCCGTCACCCCGGGGTTTTCCGTCGCCGGCTACGCGGCTCCGACGATGAGCGTGCACGCGTACTCGCCGCCGTTGACGGCGATGTCGTACTACGAGGTGACCGAGCGAAAGACGCTGCGCCGAAAGCGCACCGAACTCACTGATGTACCGGAAGGGCGGTAATGAGTCGAATCGATCGGGTGCTCGAGGAGGCCCGCTCACGGCTGACCAGGCTCTCGGCGCGCGACGTGCCGGCAGTACTCGAGCGCGGTGCCCTGCTGGTTGACATCCGGCCGCAGGCCCAGCGTGAGCGCGAGGGCGGCGTGCCCGCGGCGCTGGTGATCGAGCGCAACGTGCTCGAGTGGCGCTGCGACCCAACGAGCGACGCGCGGCTGCCGCAGGCCGTCGACGACAACGTGGAATGGGTGGTGTTGTGCTCGGAGGGCTATACCTCGAGCCTGGCCGCGGCGTCGCTGCTCGATCTCGGCCTGCACCGCGCCACCGACGTTGTCGGTGGGTACCACGCGTTGAAGGCCGAAGGCGTTCTGGTTTAGGCGTTTTCGTCGTTTGACAGCAGCGGGCGCAACTTCTCGGTCTTCTCGGGTGTCCAGCCGGGCGGCTGCAGGATGGCGGCCCATGCGTTGGCGACGTCCCTGACGTAGACGTGGCCGTGTCCGTCGGGCACGTCGACTGCGACCGCCATGTCGGCGGACACCTGTAGGAACGTCACGATCGGGATCCATTCCATCCGCGGTGAGACGTCGTAGCCGCGGGGTTCGCGCAGCCAATCCGGTTTTGAGAACAGGAGATCGACGTTCCACCACGCGATCGGGTCGGACGCGTGCTGCAGATACACCGCACGTGGTGGACCCCACGGGTCCGCCGGCCTGCCGAGGTTGTCGGCCCGCGCGGCGAAGCGGACGTTCTCGCCCTTGTCGTAGATGGGCAGCCACATCGGGGAGCCCTTGTCGCGGTTGCGGGTGAGGTCTTCCCAGATCGTGTTGTTGAATGTAGGCCCACTGAACAGCGCGCCGTCGGTGCGGGCGACGAGGTTGTTCAGAGCGAGGAAAGGCGCTTCTCCGCCGAACGAGCCCAGGCTTTCGCCGAACACCACGAGCTTCGGGCGCTTCCCCTCGGGCCGCTCCTTGACCATCGCGTCGACGGCCTCGAAGAGCGCCTGGCCAGCCTGGCGCGCGTTCTCCTTGTCCACCAGGAATGACAGCCAGCTGGGTAGGAACGAGTACTGCATGCTCACGATCGCGGTGTTGCCGTTGTACATGTACTCCAGCGCGGAGGCTTCGGCTTCGTTGATCCAGCCGGTGCCGGTGGTGGTGGCGACGGCGACCACCGCGCGATCCAATCCGCCGGTGCGGCGCAGTTCTTCGGCGGCCAGTTGGGCGGTCGCCTTGATGCCCGGAGCGGAATGCAGGCCGGCGTAGGCGCGGATCGGCTCGATTGCGGGCTTTCCGTTGAACTTGGTGAGCTTCTCGACCGTCGGCCCCGCCGATACGAACACCCGGCCCTGATGGCCGAGTGACTCCCAACTGTCCAGCGATTGTGGGCCGCCCGAGCGCAGCTTCGATGTCGGCGCAGGGAACTCGGGATCGGTCTCGTCGTTCACCGCGGAGAACGTCTTGTTGATCGTGCTCATCGCGAACCGGGCCACGACGCCGTTGAGCAGGGCAACGGTCAGCGCGAGCAACAAGACCACCACAACGACAGCCGAAACGCGTGGTGGCGCAAAGCGATTGAGCTGACGGACCAGGAATCGCACCAATCTGCCGATCAGCTGGCCGATTTCGACGAAGACGAACAACGTGACGATCGACAGAATGGCGGCGAGCGGATGATCCCAGAACCCCAGCCGCGGCACGCCCATCAAGTCGCGGACGTCGTCCTGCCATACGTGGAACCAGATGATCATCAGGATCTGTCCGATGATGCCGACCACCACCAGAGCGATCCACGCCCACCGCGGGGCCGGCGGGCTGGTGTCCTTCGACTGCATGTAGCGAACCAGCCACACGGCGAACACGCCGAGGCCGTATCCGGTTGCGCCTGCGGCGCCACTGACGAGGCCCTGAAACAGCGGTCCGCGCGGAAGCAGCGACGGCGTCATCGAGAACCAGAGGAACACCAGGCCGACCGCTGTTCCGGTGAAGGTGTAGTGGCGAAGCCACCACGGCCGCTTGGCCGTTTCCTCCCGCGGTGGTGCCGGCGAAGTCGCCGCTTCAATCTCCCCGGTGTCGGACACCACCGCAGATTATCGGTGCGTGAAGTTCGGGGGGCGCTTCTCGGTGAACGCGTTCATGCCTTCGGTCTGGTCGTCAGTGGCGAACGCCGAGTGGAACAGTCGGCGTTCGTAGAGGAGCCCCTCGGCCAGTGTGCTTTCGAAGGCGCGGTTGACGGCCTCCTTGGCCATGCGTGACGCGGACAGTGACATGCCGGCGATGGTCTTCGCGACGGCGTTCGCCTCGTCGAGCAGCTTGTCGGCGGGCACCACGCGCGACACCAGCCCGGCGCGTTCGGCCTCCTCGGCGTCCATGTTGCGCCCGGTCAGGATCAGGTCCATGGCCTTGGCCTTGCCGATCGCGCGGGTCAGCCGCTGCGAGCCGCCCATGCCGGGCAGCACGCCGAGTTTGATCTCGGGCTGGCCGAACTTCGCGGTGTCGGCGGCGATGAGCAAATCGCACATCATCGCCAGCTCGCAGCCGCCGCCCAGCGCGTAGCCTGCGACCGCGGCGATCGTCGGAGTCCGGGTGGCGGCGAACTTGGACCATTGGGCGAAGAAGTCGGCGGCGAACACGTCGGCGAATGACAGCTCCGCCATCTCCTTGATGTCCGCACCCGCCGCGAAAGCCTTCCCGTTGCCGGTGACGACGATCGCTCCGATACCTGGGTCGCTGTCTAATTCGGCTGCAGCCATAGTGACTTCGTTCATCACCTGACTGTTGAGCGCGTTGAGTGCCTTCGGCCGGTTCAATGTGATGGTGCCGACGCGGTCGTCACGGGTGACGAGGATGGTCTCGTAGTTCGTAGAAGTCACGGCAGCTCCAGTTCGCGATCGGCCGGCGCGAAATAGGCCTCGACGTCGGCGGTGGTGACGGCCGCCAGCGACGCAGGCGACCATTTCGGGTTGCGGTCCTTATCGATGACCTGGGCGCGGATACCCTCCACCAGATCATGCGAACGCAGCGCGCCGACAGACGTTCGATACTCCTGGCGCAGCACGTCTTCCAGTGTGTCGAGCTTGGCAGCGCGGCGGATGGCTTCCAGCGCGACAGACACCGAGATGGGGGAGCGGCTGGCGATCAGGTTGGCGGCGTCGTTGGCGGGACCCGCGTCGTGTCCGCGCAGCGCGGCGATGATGTCCTCAACGGTCTCGCCGGCGAAGCACTCATCGATCCAGTGCCGCTGCGCCAGTAGCTGGCTCGGGGGAGGGTCTGTCGCGTGCGCGGCCAGTGCCGCGTCGTTGCCGTCGGCGATGACCGCTGCTTTGAAGTCGTGGAGTTTGTCGTGGGGTACGAAATGGTCGGCGAAGCCCAGCGTCATCGCGTCGGCGCCGTCGAACGGTGCGCCCGTCAGCGCGGCGTGATGACCGAGCAATCCGGGCGCGCGCGACAAGATGAAGGTGCCACCGACGTCGGGTATTAAGCCGATACCCACTTCGGGCATCGCCATTTTGGTGGTTTCGGTGACGACGCGGACGCTGCCGTGGGCGCCGATCCCGACACCGCCGCCCATCACGATGCCGTCCATCAGCGCCACATAGGGCTTGCTGAAGCGACCGATCTGCGCGTTGAGCAGATACTCGTCGTACCAGAACTGTCGTGCCTCGGACCCGTCGGCACGGGCACTGTGATAGATCACCACGATGTCGCCGCCGGCGCAGAGGCCGCGCTCACCGGCGCCGGCCACCACGACCGCGCGGATGTCGTCGTCGTGCGCCCAGTCTGTGATCACCTTCGACATGTCGGTGACCATCCTGTGGGTGAGCGAATTGATTGACTTGGGGCGGTTGAGGGTGATCAGGCCGACGCCGTTCTCGACAGTTACTAGGACATCCTCGTTTTCCGCCACGAGTATGCAATCTAGATCGTTGCCCGAAGAAGGGCAGCGCCGGGTAGGGTTTTCTGTGAGAAAGCTGGGAGGTTCCGTCGGGAACTGATACCAGGACGTCGATCGTTGAGAGTGTGTTCGCCAACTTGTCGAACCACAGCACAGGAGAGGAACCGACGGTGCGGGAGACCAGCAACCCGGTATTTCGATCCCTGCCTAAGACGCAGGGCGGTTATGCGCAATTCGGCACCGGAGCCGGCGGCTACGGTGCGCAGGCGGTACATGCCGACCCCTATGTGACGCAGTATCCCGACCAGCGGCAGACCGGGGTTTCCCGGCCGCTGACCATCGACGACGTCGTTACCAAGACCGGCATCACGCTGGCCGTACTGACGGCGGTCTCGGTCGTGTCCTACTTCCTGGTCGCGCAGAACCTCGCGCTGGCCGCGCCGTTCGCCATGGTTGGCGGCCTCGGCGGCCTGGCGCTGGTGCTGATCGCGACGTTCGGCCGTAAGCAGGACAACCCCGCGATCGTGCTGAGCTATGCGGCACTCGAGGGTTTGTTCCTGGGCGCGCTATCGTTCCTTCTCGCCAACCTTTATGTGTCGGGCGCCAGCGCAGGCGCATTGATCGGGCAGGCGGTTCTCGGCACCATCGGCGTGTTCGCCGGCATGCTCGTGGTCTACAAGACCGGTGCCATCCGCGTGACGCCGAAGTTCACCCGCTTCATCGTCGCCGCCATGTTTGGCGTGTTGGCCTTGATGCTCGGCAACTTCGTGCTCGCGCTGTTCGGTGTCGGCGGCGGTGAAGGCCTCGGCCTGCGCAGCGGCGGTCCGATTGCCATCATCTTCTCGTTGGTCTGCATCGGCATTGCGGCGTTCTCGTTCCTCATCGACTTCGACGCGGCCGATCGGATGATCCGCGCCGGTGTTCCGGAGAAGGCGGCGTGGGGCATCGCGCTCGGCCTGACCGTGACGCTGGTCTGGCTCTACATCGAGATCCTGAACCTGCTCAGCATGTTGAACAGGAACTGACAACCCTACGAAAAAGCCCGGCACTACGGTGCCGGGCTTTTTCATTTCATCCACAGGCCGCGTCCGCGACGACCGCCGACGGCGTGGCAGCGTCGGCTTGTTGCGTGAGAATGCCGGTGTGGACGAGGCATTCATCGGCAGCGAGGCCCTGCGCGACGGCGTCGTCGCCAACAAACACCAACTGCGCAAACGGTTCCGCGCGCTCTATCCCGACGTCTACTTGCCCATGGGTGCGACACCGACACCGGCGCAGCGGACCGCGGCGGCATGGCTGTGGACGCGCAGGCAGGGTGTGATCGCGGGTTCGGCGGCCTCTGCGATGCACGGAGCACGATGGATCCCGGACGACGCTCCTGTCGAAGTCATCTGGACGAATGCCCGTGCGCCTCGGGGATAGTCACTCGCCGGGACCGGTTGTTGCCCGAAGAACACCAGTCGGTGGCGGGCATGAATGTCACCACGCCCGAGCGCACCGCGTTCGACCTTGGCCGGTTGATGCGTGGTGGTGACGACGAGATTGCGCGCCTCGACGCGCTGGGCAACGCGACCCGCTTCGACCGGCAGGCCGTCGCAGACCTCGCCGCGCGACACGGTCGGACGCCAGGCCTACCCCAATTGCGTTCGGTTCTCGACGTTCACGACCCCGGAGCGGAGTCGCCGCGCGAGACCTGGCTGCGGCTGCTGCTCATTCGTGCCGGGTTCCCGCGGCCGCGAACGCAGATTCCCGTCGTCGACGATTTCGGCGATCCATGTTATTTCCTCGATATGGGTTGGGAGGAAATCATGATCGCCGTCGGGTATGACGGTGACCACCACCGCAAACGTCCGCGCTTCGGCAACGACATCGTGCGCTCGGAATTCATCGCTTACCGCGGCTGGACCCATATCCGAGTCGTCGCCGGTGCCGGCCGACATCGTCAACCGCGTTCGGCGGGCGTGGCGTTCTAGTGTGCGTTCACACTAGGCGGCGCACCGCGAGAGCTACGCCAGCCGCTCCACAATCATCGCCATGCCCTGGCCGCCGCCGACGCACATCGTCTCCAGACCGAACGTCTTGTCGTGTGTCGTCAGGTTGTTCAGCAGCGTGGCGGTGATGCGAGCACCCGTCATGCCGAATGGATGACCCAACGCGATTGCACCACCGGACACATTCAGCTTGTCGTGGTCCATGCCCAACTCGCGAGCCGATCCAAGCACCTGCACCGCGAACGCTTCATTGATCTCGTACAGGTCGATGTCGTCG
>DASQCE010000473.1:0-3119 GCA_035634855.1 Mycobacterium sp. | reverse complement strand
AGCCGGCCGAGCACCACGTCGGTGGCGTCGATGACGTACCACGAACGCGTGGTGTCACCCGCCTTCGGCGTGTATGTAGGCACAGCGCTTACCTTCTCTTCTCGGGTTGGATCCCGGAGTGACCCGGGTGCCGGTCAGGCGTTGACGGCGAGGACCCCTCGGCGACCGACATTGACCCGAGGACCCGTGCTTACCGCACGCCAACGAGGCAGCTTACCTGTGGACGTCCTCGCAGGTCAAAACGCGTTGAGCGGGCCCCGAGGCAAGTCAAGTGGCGACCGCCTGCTGCATCTGATGCAACATGATGCGCATCGCGAGCACATAGTCGACCGTGAGCCGTCGGTCACTGGTGACGGCCGAAATTCCTCCCCCATCCAGCAGCCGCATCGCAATGACCTCGCGCGGGTCAAGGCCGGCGAGCGCGTCGTGCCAGGATTCGTTCTGCAGCTCGGCGACGATCGCCCCCCAGCGTGCGGCGTGGTCCTCTTGCGTCGACGGCGGCATCAGGACAACGAGCTTCGACCAGGCGTTGCGGCTGAGGACGGTGTCGAGCTCCCATTGAACGGAGCGGGTTGGACCAGCGGCCGTGACGATGAGCTGCGCCATGTCCATCAAGTCGATGACTTTGCTCTGCCACGAATCGGTTGCTAAGTAGACGCGCGCCGCGCCGAGCTTTGGCAACGGCTCGTCCGGGGCACCGACCGTGATGAACGGGCCGATCGGGGCCACCACCGCGTCCAGCCTCTCCTCGAGACGACCGCCGCTCATCGAGTTGAGTCCAGTCGGCATGCTCGCGATCAGCCGTGCGATCAAACCTTGCTCTCGGCGACGGCCGCCGCGGCTCCATGGCGTGCACACCACCATGTCCCATTCCGGATCGATCTTGTACGGATCATCTTTGAACGAGCGCAGATACAGAATGGGGCGACGCGAATCGGCGAGCAGCGCCGCGTCGGCGCTGACGGCGGCATGCATTCGGGCCCGCCGCAGCAGCATCGTGATGAACCAGAACGCGGCGATTGCCACGACCGAGGCCAAGAGTATTGGGTTGACCCGATCGCCGGTGGCCATCAACCGCAAAACCAGCATGGTGGCGGCGACGCCTACGGCCGCTGCGAACACGCGGTAGGCAATGACTACCGGCTTCTTGTTCTTGGAAAGCGGGACTGCAACGTTGCTGTCCCTCTGCGGAAGTGGCGACGCGAGCACTTTCGGAAGCGGTGTGTCGTCGGGCGGCACTCGGATGGCCTGCAGGCGCAGCGCCGCGACCGTCGGCGATAGCAAGACCCAGTAGATCCCTGCCGCGAACATGATTGCCAAGGGGGCGACGAAAAACCATGCCACCGCCGATGCCTCTTGCGCGACAATCGTTCCCAGTGCCACCACAAGCGCGGCGCCGCCGATTGCCAGCAAGGTGAGGCTCCCGATGAGAACCCACAGATACGGCGCTGTCATTCGAGCTATGCCGAAATTTGCGACGAAGAGCCCAGCGGGTGTGAGCGCGACCAATATCCAGATCACCGGCGCGCGCAGTGGCGGGGCACCGAGAGGTTCGCGGAACAGCGGGAGAATCAGCATCACCAGGACGAAGGCAGGCACCCAACAGAGCATGAAGAACCCCCGCGTCACCAGCACCGCATCGGCGCGGATCTTGTTGATCGAAACCGTCTGAGCTTGCGCCATCGTGATCCGCTTAAGGTGCCGGGTTGAACAGCGCGTGCGCGGACATGGCATTTAGTTTCGGCCATCAGCCACGGCGGTCGATAGCGTAGTGCGCTACTTGTCTTGCGAGGCGGACGAATTGGCCCTGTGGGCCGACGCAAACAAGCTCCCCCGGCGCCAAGGGGTCGCCGGGGGAGCTTGCGTCGGTTCAGCCGACGACTAGCGGTAGTCGATGACGACGCGCCCGTCGATCTGACCGCGTTCCATGCGGCCGAACACCTCGTTGACGTCGTCCAGGCTGGTGCTCTCCACGGTCGGGTGGATCAGGCCGCGGGCGTAGAAGTCCAGCGCCTCGGCCATGTCCTGGCGGGTGCCGACGATCGACCCGCGGATCGTCAGACCCTTGAGCACGATGTCGAAGATCGGCGCCGGGAAGTCGCCGGGCGGCAGCCCGTTGAACACGATCGTCCCGCCGCGACGCGCCAGCCCGATGGCCTGGCCGAAGGCCTGCGGGTGCACGGCTGTGACGAGGACCCCGTGCACCCCGCCGGTGGCCTTCTGCACCTCGGCGACGACGTCGGAGGTGCGGGCGTTGACGGCGACCTCCGCGCCGAGGCGGGTGGCCAGGGCGAGTTTGGAGTCGTCGATGTCGATGGCCACCACGCGCAGGCCCATCGCGCGGGCGTACTGCACGGCGACGTGGCCGAGCCCGCCGATACCGGAGATCGCCACCCACTGCCCGGGCCGGGTGTCGGTCACCTTGAGGCCCTTGTAGACGGTGACGCCCGCGCACAGGATCGGCGCGACCTCCAGGGGGTCGGCGTTCTCGGGGATCCGCGCCGCGTAGGCGGCGTTGACCAGCATGTAGGTGCCGAAGCTGCCGTTGACGCTGTAGCCCCCGTTCTTCTGGCTCTCGCACAGCGTTTCCCAGCCGGTGCGGCAGTACTCGCAGGTGCCGCACGCCGACCACAGCCAGGCGTTGCCGACCTTGTCGCCGACCTTCAGGTCGTCGACGCCCTCGCCGAGCGCTACGACGGTGCCGTAGCCCTCGTGGCCGGGAATGAACGGCGGTTGCGGCTTGACGGGCCAATCTCCATGTGCGGCATGGAGATCCGTGTGGCACACGCCTGAGGTCTCGAGTTTGACGAGTGCCTCGCCGTAGCCAGGCGAAGGCAGTTCGAGCTCTTCGACTTGTAGGGGGCCGCCGAATTCGGTGACGACGGCGGCGCGCATGGTGTCGGTGGTGTCGGTCGCCCCGGGGGCGCCAAGGGTCTGGGTCATTTCATCATTCCAATCGTGAAAGTGTTTTGGTTGAAGGGTCTTTGGTCCCGGCTCAGGGTTACTTGCTTCTCCCCCTGCGCTACGCGTGGGTGGTGCCCCCCACGCGCGAGCGCTCGTCAGAATTGTCGTTTCCTCGCGCGGGCGCTCGTCAGAATTGTCGTTTCCTCGCGCGAGCG
>DASQCE010000472.1:0-26289 GCA_035634855.1 Mycobacterium sp. | reverse complement strand
GGTCCTGGCCGTCGTCGCAGGCGCGTTCGTCTTCTCCGATCTGGTGATGATGAAGTACCTGGCGTTCGGCCTTCTGATCGCGCTGCTGCTCGACGCGACCGTGGTCCGGATGTTCCTCGTGCCTGCCGTGATGAAGCTGCTCGGCGACGACTGCTGGTGGGCGCCGCGGTGGATGAAGCGGCTCCAGGAACGGCTTGGCCTTGGCGAGACCGAGCTGCCGGACGAGCGAAAACGTCCCGCCGTGCGCGAGCCTGAGGAAGCGTTGGTCGGTGCGGGCGGACCAGCGCCGCGGCCGAGGCCGCCGCACGACCCGACCCATCCGGCCGCGGAAGGTTTGTCACGGCCGGGTGCCACGACACGGATCGCGACCCCGCCGCGGGCCAACGCCCCGTCCGGTGCGGGCACGACGCGGATTCCCACGGCTCGTGCCGAGTCCGACGAGCCACAGACCACGCGGCTTTCGATGGCGAAGAACGCCGTGCGCAATGTCGTGAACAATGCGACCGCCCGGGTCAACCACCCACCCGCGGGTGACACTCAGCGGACCTCCCGGCCGGCGCCCCCTCCGCCCGCGGCACCACGGGAGGAACGGGAAATCGAATCGTGGCTGGGCGAATTGCGCGGCACCGCGCCCGCGGCAGGGCAGCCGGCACCACTCCCCTCGCATGGGCCCACGCGCGAGCCGGGGATTGGGGGCCCAGCTGCGCGCCCGTCGGCGGACGCCACTCGGGCGATGCCCGACATGGGGGGACCCTCCGCTCGCGGCGGAAGCCAGCGGCAGCCTAGCCCGCAATCGGGCAACGAGCCGACGACGGCGATTCCCGCGCTGGGGACCCTCCCCTCGCAAGCGGGGGGCCCACCCTCGCAAGCGGGGGGCCCACCCGATGGCAGAGGACGTCCGCGGCCGCAGAACGCGGACGCGACGACGGCCATCCCGACGCTGGGGACCCCGCCTGATGGCAGGGGACGGAAGCCGGAGGCCGAGGCGGCGACCGAGAAGCTCAACACCCAGGAAGAAGAAGAGCCCAAGCGCCGCGGTGGCGGGGTGAGCGCGCAGGATCTGCTTCGCCGCGAGGGCCGGCTCTAGTCGTTTCGCGGTCTCGCCGAAAGACGCTAGCTGCCTGCGTCCACATCGTCGGCCTCGGCCTTTAGGATCGGACCGTCTTGCGACTCCTGTGCGGCCTCCTCGGCTTCGGGATCTTTCGCCAGTAGCACGCGCACGGCGCTGTTCAGGAATGCGACCGTCGGCACGGCCAGCAGCGCACCGACGATGCCTGCCAGGACGCCGCCGCCCGCGATCGCCAGCACCACCGCCAGCGGGTGGATCGACACCGCGCGCCCCATCACAAGGGGTTGCAGCACATGGCCTTCGAGCTGTTGGACGGCGATGATCAAGCCGAGCGTGATAAGCGCGTAGATCAACCCCTTGGCGATCAATGCCACGATCACCGCGAGGAAGCCGGCGACGACGGCACCGACGAGCGGGACGAACGCGCCGAGAAACACCAGCGACGCCAACGGCAGCGCCAACGGCACACCCATGATCGCCAGACCGGTGCCGATGCCGACCGCGTCGACGAGGGCGACCAAGAACGTCGCGCGCACATAGCCGATCAACGAATGGAAGCCTGCCCGGCCGGCGTCACGAACGCGGTCGCGCACGGGCGGCGGGAACACCTTGGTGATGAACGCGAAGATGTTACGGCCGCCGTGCAACACAAAGATCAGCGTGAACAGCACCAGCAGCGCGCCCGTGACGATCTCGGTCACCGTGCCCGCCGTCGACAGCGCCCCGCTGGTCAACTTCTCCTGATTGTTCTGCAACGCGTCGATGGCGGACTTGCGGAACTGGTCGATCTGTTGCTGATTGATGTGCAACGGGCCATGGGTCAGCCAATCGCCCACGCCCTTGATGCTGGTGCTCACCTGGTCGACCAGCGCGGGAGCCCCTTGGATGAACTGGCTGACGACGAACGTGAGGATCCCGCCGACGACGGCGATGCCGCCGAGCAACACCAGGGCAACCGCACCGCCCCGCGGAGCTCCGCGCCGATCCAAGAAGTCGACGACCGGCAACAGCAACGCGGCCAGCATCGTCGCCAAGGCGACGGGGACCACGATCAATTCGAGCCGCTTCACCATCCACAACAGCGCCACGATGGCTGCGAAGATCACCAGCAGCCGCCACGCCCACGCAGCCGTCTTGCGGACTAGCGGCGTGACCGACTGGTCGGCGACAGAATCGAGGGAAGGGCCTGCTGGCATGCCGGTAGCGTAACGGCAGGCCGCAGCGTCCCTGCGAATCTCGCGAATCGACCTCGGCGCGCCTGCGCCAGCGACAATGTCCGCGCCAACTGCACCGTTACCCTATTGGCGTGTCCCACGACGCACCGGCGAGCGACGCTCGCAGTCAGGCGCGGCCCACCAGGGGCAAATACTGGTGGCTGCGGTGGGTGATCATCGCCGTCGCCGCCATCGTGCTGGCGGTCGAACTCACGCTGGTGTGGGATCAGTTGGCCAAGGCGTGGAAGAGCGTCTACTCCGCGAATTGGTGGTGGGTGCTGGCGGGGGTCGTCGCGGCGATGTCGTCGATGCACAGTTTCGCGCAGATTCAACGCACTCTGCTGAGGTCGGCGGGCGTCACGGTCAAGCAATGGCGTTCGGAGGCTGCGTTCTACGCAGGGAACGCGCTGTCCACCACGCTCCCGGGTGGCCCGGTGCTGTCGGCCACGTTCATCTACCGCCAACAACGGATCTGGGGTGCGTCACCTGTGGTGGCGTCGTGGCAGCTGGTGATGTCTGGCGCACTGCAGGTGGTCGGGCTGGCGCTGCTCGGCTTGGGCGGTGCGTTCATGCTGGGCGCGAGCAAAAACCCACTGTCGCTGATCTTTTCGCTCGGCGGGTTCCTCGCGCTGATCGTGCTGGCACAGGCGGTGGCTACCCGCCCGGAACTCATCGACGGCATCGGGGTGCGACTGCTGTCGTGGTTCAACTCGCTGCGCGGCAAACCCGCCGACACTGGCCTGGACAAGTGGCGCGAGACGCTGGCCCAACTGGAATCGGTCAGCCTGTCCCGCCGTGAACTCGGCGAGGCGTTCGGCTGGTCGCTGTTCAACTGGATCGCCGACGTCGCATGTCTGCTGTTCGCCTGCCATGCCACCGGCGGGCATCCGTCACTGGCGGGTGTGACGGTGGCGTACGCGGCAGCCCGCGCTGTCGGGTCGATCCCGTTGATGCCGGGCGGTCTGCTGGTGGTCGAGGCGGTGCTGGTACCCGGCCTGGTCTCGTCCGGCATGACCCTGGCATCGGCGATCTCCGCGATGCTCATCTACCGGTTGATCAGCTGGATCTTCATCTCCGCAATCGGCTGGGTGGTGTTCTTCTTCGTGTTCCGAACCGAGAAGGACATCGATCCCGACGCCACCGTCGGTGAGGACATCGAGCAGCCACCGCAGTTCAGCCCCGACCCCGAGGTGCGCCACGAACCCGAGCCTGAAGAATAGGGAGCGATCATGCGCGGACGTTGCCGGACTTCCGTGACGCTCTTGGCGATAGCCACGCTGATCGTCTCGTGTGCACCGTCGTCCAAAACCCCCTCCGCGCCATCCACTTCGACTACCACGGCCGCAGCCCACGACACCGGCCCCACGGTGGTGACTCCCCTTTTGGCCAGTGTTATCGCGGCGCCGATCCCTGTGCCTGCCACCGACGGCAAGGTCCACCTCGCCTACGAACTGCTGCTGACCAACGTGCTCAACCAAGCGCTGACCCTGACATCGGTCGACGTGCGCGCAGGAGACAAAACTCTGCTGAACCTAACAGGCGATCGGCTCACCTACTGGACGCGTACGTTGGGAAATTCCACTCCCACAACGAAACTCGGGCCGGCACAGTCCGCGGCCGTATGGCTTGACGTCGCGTTGGACCGGGGCGCAACCGTCCCAGCAGAGTTGGTGCACGCGGTCGGCGTCTCGTTGGCCCAACCGCAGCCCCCGCTGTTTCCCGCCACGACGACCGAAACCGTGGCACCCGTCTCCGTGCAGACCCGCAAACCATCGGTCATCGCGCCGCCGCTTGTCGGCCCAAACTGGGTGGACGCCAACAGTTGTTGCGACATGACGCCGCATCGGATTGCACTGAATCCACTGAACGGCCAGCTGTGGGCCGCTGAACGGTTCGCGATCGACTATGTGCAGCTGCTGCCGGACGGCCGACTATTCAACGGAGACAAGACCAAACCCGAAAGCTATCCCGGTTTCGGCGCCGACATCCACGCTGTGGCGGGCGGTCAGGTCGTCGCGGTGGTCGACGGGCTACCCGAGCAGGTGCCCGGACAGAACCCGACCGGTCTACCACTCGAGCAATACGCGGGCAATCACATCGTTCAGGTCATGGCCGATGGCAACTATGCGCTCTACGCGCACCTCAAAACCGGCAGTATCAAAGTGAAGGTCGGCGACCAGCTTAGCTCGGGACAGATGATCGCGTCGCTCGGAAACACCGGTAACACAGACGGACCACACCTCCATTTCCACGTTATGAGCACTCCCGATCCGCTGCGGTCCAACGGGCTGCCGTTCGTACTGTCGTCGTTCCGGCTGGACGGTCGCATCGCCTCCATGGACGTCGAAGATGCTGTCGAAGCCGGCCAGCCGGCGCCGATGCAGCCGGGCTTCACCCCTCGCGATGAATCCGACGTCAGCCCACTGGTTTTGGATGTGATGACCTATGCCGGTCAATGACACAGGCCGACGGGTACGGCGGGGGCTGATCGCTTTGTTCGCCGACATCGTCTGCGTGGTCGTGTTCGCCACGATCGGGCGCCGAAGTCACGCCGAGGGGTTGACAGCGGCCAAAATTGCCCAAACCGCGTGGCCGTTTCTGGCCGGCACCGGTGTCGGCTGGCTGCTGATACGCGGGTGGCGCAGGCCGTTCAGGGTCATCCCCACCGGGGTGGTCGTGTGGGTGTGCACTGTTGTGGCGGGAATGCTGTTGCGCAAAGCGACATCTGCGGGTGTGGCGACCAGCTTTGTGGTGGTGGCTTCGGTGTCCACCGCGGTGCTGCTGTTGGGCTGGCGCGGCGTGGCCGCGCTCGTTCGGCGCGGCTGATGTCTAATCCGAATCCGCAGGCGGCTCAGGAGAAGTCGAGAGCGTCAGCGTCGCGCGCAACCCGCCCAGCGGCCCGTTGGACAGTTCGATGCGCCCGCCGTGCAACGCCGCCTGCTGCGCCACCAGCGCCAGGCCAAGCCCCGACCCGCCGGGCGCCGCGTTGCTGCCCCTGGAGAACCGACCCAGCACTGTTTGATGCTCTTCCTCCGGCAGGCCGCGGCCGTTGTCGTCGACGACGATGGTCATGCTGTGCTCCTGGCGGCGCGCCGTCAACACGATCCGAGTCGCCTGCGCATGCGTGACCGCGTTGCGCACGAGATTGTCGACCGCAAGCCGCAGCCCGCCCGGCCAACCCCAGATCGCCCCGAGATCATCCGCGGCCTCGAGCACGATCTCGACGCCGCCGGCGCGCATGTTCTCCCGCGCCACGCGGTCGAGCATGTCGGTGACGTCGATGAGCTCGCGGTCCTCAGCCTGCGCCAGCTGCCCCGACGCGAGCTGCCCGAGCGCGGTGATGATCGCCTCCACGCGGCGCTGCGCGCGCGAAAGGTCCTGCACCACTTCGGCTCTCTCCTCAGCGGGTAGATCGTGGATCCGCAGGGTGTCGAGGTCGGCACGCATCGCCGTGAGTGGGGTGCGCAGTTCGTGTGCTGCGTTGGCGGCGAAATCCTGTGCGGCCTGCAAGGAGTTGGTGGTGGCCTGCTGAGCGGCGGCCAGCCGACTCAGCATCTCGGTCATCGCCTCGGACAGGTCCTCGGCCTCGCGAACGCCGCGCACTTCGGGCATCCGCTCGGTGTTCTTGCCGAGCCGTTTGGTGTGCTCGGTAAGCCTGCGTAGCGGCCGGATCGCGGGGCCGGCCAGCAGCCAGCCAAGGCCGCCCGCGATCAACACCGTCGCTACGCCGACAGCCGTGTACAGCGGAATCCTGGCGCGGTTCAACAGCACGCTGTCGGCGCGGATGCCGACCGACATCAGCAGGCCACCCTGCTGGTCGACGGTGATCGTGCGGACGCGGTACCCGACCCCGTTCACTTCCACGGTCGCCGTGCCAAGCGGCAGCGGAGGCAGCTGCAGACCACGCTGGAACACCACCTGGCCGGTGGACTTCGATCGCCCGGTCGTGAGCACCCCGCGGTGTGGGTCCTCCAACTGGTCGGGATACATACTGGCGTCGATGATCGAGTCGAGTCGTCGATCAAGCTGGGCGGCATCGTTATTCGCGAGCACAACCGAAGTGAGGATCGTAAAGACCGCGACAACCGCGGACGCGGCGGCAGCCGATGCAATCGCCACCCGGGTGCGCAGCGAGGCGGACCGCAGGAACCGCGGTACGCGCACTTACGGCTCGTCCCGCAACACGTACCCGATCCCGCGAACGGTGTGGATCACCCTCGGCAGGCCGTCGCGTTCGAGCTTGCGCCTCAGGTAGGAAATGAACACGTCGGCAACGTTGGTGTCGACGTCAAAGTCGTAGCCCCACACCAGTTCCAGCAGTCGCTGCCGCGACAGCACCACGCCGGCGTTCTCGGCCAGCACCGCCAGCAGGTCGAACTCCCGCTTGGTCAGGTCGACACGTTCGCCGTCGACGAATACCAACCGCCGGGCGGTATCGATGGTCAGCGGCCCGACCGTCATCGTGTCGGACGGTTGATCCGAATGGCTCGCGCGCCGCAGCAGAGCGTGCAACCGCGCCACCAACTCGCCCAGATCGAAGGGCTTGATTAGGTAATCGTCGGCACCGGCCTCCAGGCCCGCGATCCGGTCGTTGACGGTATCGCGCGCGGACAGCACGCAAATGGGGATGTCGTTACCCAATGCCCGCAGCGCGGTGACCACGGCGACGCCGTCGAGTTCCGGCATCTGGACATCCAGAACCAACGCGTCATGCGATTCGTTGGACAGTAGCCGCAGCGCCTCTTTGCCGGTCGCCGCGACCCGAACGTCGAACCCCGAATGCCGCAGGCCGCGGGCGACGGAGGTTCTGACGTCCGGGTCGTCGTCGACCATCAGGACCGTGCGGCTCGAGCTCTCCTGCGCGGGCAGTCCCCCGCGAGCGGAAGGTGCCCCCAGCCCACCCGGCACGCGGATTACGGAATGGAAGGTGCCGGTGCTGAACCGCAGCGGTTCTTCAGGTCGACCAACGGCTGGCGAATCCCGGTCAGGTCGGCCTTGACCGACGGATTGTTGTTCAGGTAGTCCTGCACCTCGGTGCGGACCTGGTCACGCGGCAGCCCCTCGAGGCTGGTGAAGAACCAGTTCACATCCGGGTGCGTAAAGAGGTACGCCGACGTCGATGCCGAGACACCCGATGCCACGCCGGCCAGGTCGGCCGCGGTGCAGTTCGGCGGGTTGAGCGCCGGGTCATCGGCCATCGCCGAGGGCAGGGCACCAAACAACATCGCACCGGCGATCGCACCAGTGCCGACCGCACCAGCTACCGCACGCCGCGCGCTACGGGCCGAGAGCAACATGGACAGGCTCCTTCATGTGAAGTGGAGAGGTCGCAACCGTTAGCGGTTCCAACAATTAGAAGCTAAGCAGAAAGGGTGCCGACTTTCTTGCCTTGCGCTTAACCAATCGTAAGAAAGTCCGGAAACCAATGGTTACGTGCGCGCTGCGCGGGTCGCCCGGTGCTAGCGGGTGGTGGTCGCTGCTGGGCCGGGAAGCGGTCCGCTGCCCGGCGTGACGGCCGATGCAGGCGACGGCGAAGCGGGCAGCGCGGCGCCGGGAACGCCCATCGCCTGCGCCGTCTGCAATGCTCCTGGCCAACCCCCCGGCAGGGCGCCGCCCTGTTGCTGCGCGGCCTGCATCAGGCCCATCAGCTGGGGCAGGCTGACCGGCAGCTTGCAGCGGGTGGACAGGGTGACCAGCGGCTGCTGCAGCTGCTGCATGTCCTTGGCCACTTGTGGGTTCGTGTCGAAGTAGGTTTTGATAGCGCCCAGCGACTGCGGCCCGGCCTGCTGCTGAGAGATGGTCGTCAGCGCCTGGTTGGTTTCGGGATGCGAATCGAGGTAGGTGCCCGTCGACGTGGCCACCGAGCCGATGGTCTTGGCCAGCTCACTGGCGGCGCAGGGATCCGTGGCAGCGGTTGCTGACGGGGCGGGGTTACCCATCAGTGCAGCAACACTGGCGCCACCGGCTGCCGACGCAGCGAACACCGCATAGAGGCTGCGGCGCAGCGCCTTGGCGGTCGAAATCATGGATGACTCCTTACGGTCTGCGAAACGCTATTGACGCTTCCGCAAACGCATCGCGATCGGACGGATGGGCTCCCCGACCCAGAAACGGCCTCGGCACATACTGCCATCTGCGCCACCAGGGCTGCCAATCCAGCGAATGAACATGCAGGTGAACAACAGGAAGTCCGCCGTAACGGCGTAACACTTGGCGGCGGAATCACGAGAGGGGAGTTAGAGCTGCTTAAGGCGTTGCTCAGGGCGCGTCACCCTACGCAACGCTGCTGTACGCTCAGCTTCGCAACGCCGGGCAGAAAGCGGGGAGTTCGCTATCCAGCAGTTCATGATGCGCTTGAGCGGGAACCTGCGCAGATATCGCTGGGCGGTGTTCGCGGTTTGGTTGCTTCTTTTGGTGCCCTCGATTTATCTGGCGATCAACCAGTCCGGCAATCTAACCGGTGGCGGCTTCGAAGTCGAGGGTTCCCAATCGCTGCACGTTCAGCGCGAGCTCGAGCAACACTTTCCCGACCAGGGTGCGTCCCCGTTGGCCCTGGTCGCGGCCCCGCGGGCGGATGCTTCCTTTGAAGACATGAACGCCGCGGTCAGCCAGCTCGAACGCATCGCCGCCGAAGTGCCAAGCGTCAAGGTGGTACCGAATCCGCAGCAGCCGGCGCCCCAGCCGGACCGGCCGTACGTCATCACCCTGCAGCTCGACTTCAACAACACCGGCGCGGTCGACGTCGCCAAACAGCTGCGACAGAAGGTCGGCATCACCGGCGATCAGCCAGGCGAGATCGAGAACGGCAAGGTCAAGCTGTACGTCATCGGCCAGGGCGCTTTGGGTGCGGCCGCGACGTTGGCGACCAAACACGACATCGCACAGGCTGAGCAGTGGAACCTTCCGATCGTCCTGATTGTTCTACTCGCGGTGTTCGGCTCGCTGGCGGCGGCAGCGATGCCGCTTGTGCTGGGCATCTGCACCGTTGTGGTCACGATGGGGCTGGTCTACCTGCTGTCGATGTACACCACGATGTCGGTGTTCGTCACGTCGACGGTGTCGATGTTCGGCATCGCACTGGCAATCGACTATTCACTATTTATTCTTATGCGGTTCCGCGAGGAACTGCGCGCGGGCCGCGATCCCCACCAGGCCGCGGACGCGGCGATGGCCACCTCCGGTCTGGCGGTGGTGCTGTCGGGGCTGACCGTGATCGCGTCGGTCACGGGCATCTACCTGATCAACACCCCGGTACTGCAGTCGATGGCGACGGGCGCGATCCTCGCCGTCGCGGTGGCGGTGCTGACGTCCACAACGCTGACGCCCGCGGTGCTGGCGACGTTCGGCAGGGCCGCGGCCAAGCGGTCGTCGTACCTGCACTGGTCGCGACGTGCCGAGACCACCCAGTCGCGGTTCTGGAGCCGGTGGACCGGTTGGGTGATGCGACGGCCGTGGCTGTCGGCACTGGCTGCGGCGGCGCTGCTGCTCACGCTGGCCGCGCCCGCATTCTCGATGGTGCTGGGCAACAGCATGCAGCGCCAGTTCAAGCCGACCCATGAGATCCGCGGCGGCGTCAACGCGGCGGCGCAGGCGCTGGGTGCGGGGGCGCTCGGGCCAGTGCGGGTGTTGGTGACGTTCCCCGACGGCAACGCGGCCTCAGCACCGGCGAAGGAGCCGGCCCTTGACGCGGTGCGGCGGAAGATGTCGCAAGGACCCGACGTCGTGTCGGTGTCGCCGCCGGTGTTCGGTGACGACTATCGCGGGGCGCTGCTGTCGGCGGTGCTGGCCGTCGATCCCGAAGACATGGGCGCCCGCAACACAGTCGACTGGATGCGCGAGCAACTGCCGACGGTGCCAGGGGTGAATGCACGCATCGACGTCGGCGGCCCCACGGCGCTGATCAAGGACTTCGACGACCGCGTGTCGGCCACGCAACCCCTGGTGTTCGGGTTCGTCGCGCTGATCGCCTTCGTGATGCTGCTGATCTCCATCCGGTCGGTGTTCCTGGCGTTCAAGGGCGTCGTGATGACGGTCCTGTCGGTGGCCGCCGCCTACGGCAGTCTTGTTGCCGTTTTCCAGTGGGGCTGGCTCGAAGAGCTGGGCTTCAAGCCGATCTCGTCGCTGGACAGCACCATCCCGCCGCTGGTGATGGCGATGACGTTCGGCTTGTCGATGGACTACGAGATCTTCCTGCTGACCCGCATCCGGGAGCGGTTCCTGCAGACCAAGAACACCCGGGACGCCGTCGCTCACGGGGTGAGCACGAGCGCCCGCACGATCACCAGCGCCGCGCTGATCATGATCGCGGTGTTCATCGGGTTCGCGTTCGCGGGCATGCCGTTGGTCGCCCAGCTCGGTGTCGCGTGCGCGGTCGCGATCGCCGTCGACGCCACCGTGGTGCGGCTGGTGCTGGTGCCCGCCCTGATGGCGATGTTCGACGAATGGAACTGGTGGCTGCCGCGCTGGCTGGCCCGCATCCTGCCGTCGGTGGACTTCGAGAAGCCGCTGCCCAAGGTCGATATGCCCGACTTGGTCATCATCCCCGACGACATCTCGTCGCTGGGGCCCTCGGGCTCCGATCTGCGCATGGTGGTCAAGTCCGCAGCGCGGCTGAAAAACCTTGCCCCCGATACGATTACCGTCGCCGATCCGCTGGCGCTGGGCGGCTGTCGGCTAGCTCGACAGCCGGTCGCCGCCGTCACGAACGGCCACACAGGAGGTCGTATGCACCGCAACGGCGCGACGAACGGCTCGATGAACCGGGCAGGCAAGGCCGGACCGCCCAGCCTGCCGGGGACGCATCCGGTCACCATCTGGCGGGGCCGGCTCTCGGTCGCGCTGGACGCGCTGGAGACTGAAGCAGACTCGGAGCGGGCGCCGGTGGAGCGGCACAGTCCGGTTGAGACCACCAACGTCCAGTTGCCGACGGGCGACCGGCTGCAGATCCCCACCGGCGCGGAAACGCTGCGGCTCAAGAGTTACCTGGTCATGTGCCGAAACACCACCAGGGATTTCGCTGAATTTGCCGAATTGGTCGACTCAATGGAAACACATACTGCTGCGCTGGTGCTGGGGTCAATGGACCGGTACTACTGTGGAGACCGCTCAAGAAAACAATGGGTCGCCACCCAGTTGGTACGCCGCCTGGCCGATCCGCAGCCGTCTGACGAGCACGACACCAGGATGTCGGGCCCCGAGGCGGAGGCTGATTGGGCCAAGGTCAGAGAGCGCTGCCTATCGGTGGCGGTAGCGATTCTTGAGGAGGCGAGGTGACGTTGGCTCCCGATATTCGGGATGCGCGCCGCGACGCTGGCGCCGGACCGAAGCGAGCCGCGGCGCCGACGCAGGGCCGCAGGCCGCCGATCGATGACAGGCCGGTGGAGTTCTGGCCGACCTCGGCGATCCGGGCGGCGCTGGAGACGGACGACCTGGCGGTATGGCAGCGCATCGTCGTGGCGATCAAACGCGATCCGTACGGCAGGACCGCGCGCCAGGTCGAGGAAGTACTGGAAACAGCACGGCCATACGGGGTTTCCACGGCGCTCTCTGAGGTGCTCACCCGGACCCGCGAGCACCTCGAGGCCAACGAACGCGCCGAGGTGGGCCGCCAGGTGCAGGCGCTGCTGGAGCGATCGGGTCTGGGTCAGGATGAGTTCGCGTCACGTATCGGTGTTCCGAGCACGGATTTCGCGGCGTACCTCAGCGGGGAGACCAGTCCGCCTGCCTCGCTGATGATTCGGATGCGCCTGCTGTCCGACCGGTTCGCCAAGATGCGCAACCAACGCCACTAGGTATGACGTATGCGCTGATCCCGGGTGCCGGTGGCAGCGCTTGGTATTGGCATCGCGTCGCGCCGCTGTTACCCGACGCGATCGCCATTGATCTGCCCGCAGCAGACGATTCGGCGGATCTGACTACGTACGCCGACACGGTCGTCGCCGCGGTTTCCGCTGTGTCGGACCCGCTGATTCTGGTCGCCCAGTCGATGGGCGCGTTCACCGCGCCGATGGTGGCCTTGCGGGTACCCGTCGCGTCGATCGTGTTGGTCAACCCGATGGTGCCTGTGGCCGGTGAATCGCCCGGGCAGTGGTGGGCCGCAACGGGTCACGATCAAGCTGTTCCTGACTTCGATCCGGTCGAGGACTTCTTTCACGACGTGCCCGCGGCGGTGCGCGAGGAGGCTCTCAGACAGGGGGAGCCACGGCAGTCCGACACACCGTTCGGGCGCCCCTGGCCGCTGGACCGTTGGCCCGACGTGCCAACGAGGGTGATCCAGGGCCGCGACGACCGGCTGTTCCCGCTGGAGTTTCAGCGACGGGTGGTGACTTCGCGGCTCGGCCTTGAGCTCGAGGTGATGCCTGGCGGACACCTGATGGCGCTGAGCCAGCCCGACGAATTGGCGTCGCGGCTGCTTTCGCGGGTACACAAGATTCGATGACCGATACAGCCACACTTCGGCGCATCCTTCGCGAAACCCGCAAGGTGGCGATTGTCGGCGTATCGGCGAACCCGATGCGGCCCAGCCATGACGTCTGGAGCTATTTGCGCTCGCATAGTGACTATGAGCTCTACCTCGTCAACCCGACGATCAGCGAAATAGACGGCACAGTGGTCTATCCCAGCCTGGCTGGGCTACCCGAGACGCCCGACCTCGTCGATGTGTTCCGGCGCCACGAACACCTGCCGTCGGTGCTGGCCGACACGATCGACGTGGGCGGCAAGGTCCTCTGGCTACAGCAGGGCCTATGGCATGAACAGGTGGCCCGTGATGGCGAAGCGGCGGGACTGCAGGTCGTGATGGATCGCTGCCTGAAGGTCGACCACGCACGCTTGCTCGGCTAACGGGAGTGGATCGGCGAAACGTCGTCGACGAGCCAGTGCCCGTTGGTCTTGGACAGTTGGACCCGAAGTGCGAGCACCGCTGTATCGGAGGGCTTTCCGGGGGTGCTCTGCATTGCGCGCAGGATCACCGCGACGCTCGCAGCTTCCGGCCCGATCGCCTCGATGCCCGCCGAGACGGTGCTGGCCTGGGCTGAGATGTTCTTGCTCGTCAAATCCTTTGCCACATTCGCGAATTCGTTCTTGAAGGCCTCGGCGCTCTTGGGTGACATCATCGCAGTCGCACGGTCGACTGACGCGGTCGGGTTTTGCGGCGTGAACGTCGCGGAGGCCTCCGAGATGCTGCTGGCGATGCCGACCACCTCGGCGGTGTCGTCGTGCAGCATGCGGTCGGGCACCGTCCACCGCAGGTATCCGACCGCTACCGCAGCCACCAAAGCCGTGGTCGCCACCGCGACGACAGCCAGCCGCAGCCCTGGACCGTCGTCGTCGGTGCCGACTGTGACGAAGTCGCGGCGCGCGAGCGCGAAGTTCACGACTACGCCCTCGACGATCAGCAGGCACAGCACCGAACAGACCGACACCCACCACAGCGGCCAGGCCAGTGCGATGCCGATGTAGACCAGTGCCAGGACTGCGGCGACCGGCGCGAGGATGTCGAAGGCCAGTACACGCCAACGGTTTCTCATCGGATCGGCTCCAGCCGCGAGATGAGAAGCTTGCCGTTTACGTCGGAGACGTCGAGCCGAAGGTTCCAGCGCACGGTCTGCGGCTTGTCGGCCCCGGCGTTCTGGCTGATCGACGTCGCCACCACCATCACGGTGTCGGTGCGCGACGCAGCTCCCAACAGCTCGGGCTGCTGTTGGGGTGGCGGCGCGCCGTTGGGACTGGACTGCGCGTGGTGGATCGACTCCACCGCCACCGAGTCGACCTGGCCAGTGGTTTTCGCTTGGAGCGTTTGCACCAGCTTGCGGTACGGCTCGATGGTCGAGTCGAAGTCGGCGTTCAGCTGGCCGACCGTGCCCTCATGCAGCTGGTTCAGACCGGCCTCGACGCCGTCCTTGTTCATGTTGATCAGCACGCTGGTCCAGTCCGCGGCCGCCTGCATGACGCGGGTGCGGTAGTGGAGTTCGTCAACATCGCTGCGGTGCTGCGTCCAGATCAGGACGCCAAGTCCGATGGCCACGACCGCGAGGACGCCTAGGACCGCTGAGCCGATGCCGAAGCCGGTGAAGACTGGGCCGTGGTCGTCGCCACGGTTCGGCCTTGGCTCGTCGTCGGGCATGGGCGAGAGGGTACCCGGCGCCCACCTGGCTGCCACGAGGGGAACAGCCCTCGTGTCGAAATCGGCGAGAGGCCGGCCGACCTGCCCCAACGTGCAGGGTTCCGGTGCACAGACCCCACCACGACCAGGCACGACCTCGGCTTCTGGAAGGATGTCGGGGTGACGGTAGAAGCCTTTCGCTCCGGTATCGATCTCTCCTACGTCGACTCCGCTGCCCGCCCCCAAGACGATCTGTTCGGCCATGTCAACGGCCGCTGGCTTTCCGAGTACAAGATCCCGGCCGACCGCGCCACGGATGGCGCGTTCCGGTCGCTCTACGACCGTGCCGAGGAGCAGGTCCGCGACCTGATCACCGGAGCCGCTACGGCGGCGACATCAGGCACCGGAGCCGCTACGGCGGCGACATCAGACAGCGGGGCCGCGACCTCCAGCGGCACCGACGAGCAGCGCATCGGCGACCTGTACGCGAGCTTCATGAACGAGCAGACCGTGGCCGAACGCGGTGTGCAACCGCTGCTTGATGAGCTGGCGACGATCGACGCGGTCCAAACCCCCGAGGCCCTGGCGGCGGTGGTCGGCGCTCTGCAGCGCGGCGGCGTCGGCGGCGGCGCGGGCGCCTACGTCGACACCGACTCCAAGGACTCGACGCGCTATCTGCTGCACCTCAGCCAGTCCGGGCTCGGACTGCCCGACGAGTCCTACTACCGCGATGAACAGCACGCCGCGATTCTCGCTGCGTACCCGAAGCACATCGCCGCGATGTTCGCCCTCGTGTACGGGGGCGAACACTCCGAGACGGCCGCGCGGATCGTCGCGGTAGAGACCAAGCTGGCCGCCGCCCATTGGGACGTCGTCAAGCGCCGCGACGCGGACCTTACTTACAACCTGCGCACGTTCGCCGACCTGCCGGCTGAGGCGCCGGGCTTCGACTGGGCAGGCTGGGTGACCGCAATGGGTACGACGCCGGAGGCGGTCGCGGAAGTCGTTGTGCGACAGCCGGATTACCTCACTGCTTTCGCCGCGGCCTGGTCAGGCGAGGACCTCGCGGATTGGAAGAACTGGGCCCGCTGGCGGCTGATCCACGCTCGCGCGGCCCTGCTGACCGACGCGCTGGTGGCCGAGGACTTCGCGTTCTACGGCCGACTGTTGAGCGGCACGGAGGAGATCCGCGACCGTTGGAAGCGCGCCGTGTCGCTGGTGGAGAGCCTGATGGGCGATGCCGTCGGCAAGCTGTACGTCGAACGGCACTTCCCGCCGGATGCCAAGGTGCGCATGGACGAATTGGTCGCCAATCTGCGCGAGGCCTACCGCGTCAGCATCAACGACCTCGAGTGGATGACGCCGCCCACGCGCGAGAAGGCGCTGGCCAAGCTGGACAAGTTCACCCCGAAGATCGGCTATCCGGCCAAGTGGCGGGACTACTCAAAGCTGGTCGTCGAGCGCGACGACCTCTACGGCAACTTCCGCCGTGGCCATGAGGTGAGCTCCGACCGCGAGTTGGACAAGCTCGGTGGCCCGGTGGACCGCGACGAGTGGTTCATGACGCCGCAAACCGTCAACGCCTATTACAACCCCGGCATGAACGAGATCGTCTTCCCCGCAGCGATTCTGCAGCCGCCGTTCTTCGACGCCGAGGCCGACGACGCCGCCAACTACGGTGGTATCGGCGCGGTGATCGGTCACGAGATCGGGCACGGATTCGACGATCAGGGCGCCAAGTACGACGGCGACGGCAACTTGGTGGACTGGTGGACCGACGACGACCGCGCCGAATTCGGCGCGCGGACAAAGGCGTTGATCGAGCAGTACGAGGAGTACACGCCCCGCGCGCTCGGCGACGGCCACCACGTGAACGGTGCATTCACTGTCGGTGAGAACATCGGCGACCTCGGTGGGCTGTCGATCGCGCTGCTGGCGTACCGGCTGTCGCTGAAGGGCAAGGAAGCACCGGTGATCGACGGGTTGACCGGCCAGCAGCGGGTGTTCTTCGGCTGGGCCCAGGTGTGGCGCACGAAATCCCGCGACGCCGAGGCCATTCGGCGGCTGGCGATCGACCCGCACTCGCCGCCGGAATTCCGGTGCAACGGTGTCATTCGCAACATCGACTCGTTCTACGACGCGTTCGAGGTCGGCGAGTCCGACGGGCTGTACCTGGACCCGAAACGGCGCGTTCGCATCTGGAACTAGAAGGCTGCTCTGGCCAAGAAGCGTTGCAGCGCAGCAGTGTCACCGTCTATTTGTACTTGATCGGGTGAGCGGCGGCCCCATAAGAGCAGCAGTAGATCGGATGCGGTGGCAGTCGCTGTGGCTTCTGCCTGCCGGGAAGCTGGGCCAGGCGAGACGGAGCCTTCTCCGGCGCGGACAGTCCATTCGTCTCCGCTGTCGTGGGCATGCAGACGGACGGTCTGGGCCGGCCCGGCCAAGTCACGGGAGAGACCAGGTAATACCTCGTCGAGGAATTCGTCGACGCCGTCGACTGCGAGTGTCTGTTCTATGGGCTCACTGCATCCAATAGCGTCGACGGCATCCCAGCAGTGCACGGCGGTTTCCTGGGCCACTCTGCGCCTGATGAAGCCCACATCCTGTCGATGTCCCCATGTCCATGCCGGCATGTCAGGGTCCAGGCTGTCCAGGATGTTGGCGGTCACGTCCACCCCGCCTGCGAACCAGGCCAGCAGGTCATCGGTGTCGGGGCGGTCGGGTTCGCTCCAGGCCTCCGGGCCGGCGAGCACACCGCGTGCGACCAACCGCCAGAACATGTGGACGATGCCGACGTGCCACACCAGATCAGCGACCTGCCATCCGGGGCAGCTGGGCACGATCTGGTTGAGCCGACCCTCGACGCCAAGAGCGATCCGGTTACTGTCGCGGCGCAGGGCAACGATGTGATCAGCCGGCATCACGGCCATGGTATCGCTGCCTCCGCCAGCCGGTGCACATGCGCGAATGCCCGCCTCCGAGCGACTAAGTCGTTGATAGCGACATTGTCGCCGAGAGGCAGGCAGACGGACATATCTCCTGGCTTGCCGGCTAGCGCGTTCCGTTCTTTGCGTAGTCGGCGATGGCGTCGATATTCGACTTGTCGATGAACGCAGGACCCGTCAGTGTGGGCTGTCCGCCACCGATGACGTTTCCGTTGTTCAGGTACAGCCACAGCGAATCCACCGCGAGATAGCCCTGCAGGAACGGCTGCTGGTCGATGGCCCACTGCACCTTGCCGTCCTTGATCGCGTCCACCAATGCCGCGTTGGTGTCGAAGGTGACGATCTTGGCGGTGCTGCCTGCAGTCGCGGCGGCGTCTGTCGCGGTCAGCGCGATCGGTGCTCCCAGGGCGACGATGTAGTCGATTTCCGGGTCCTGCTGCAACTTGGCGGTGATGGTGGCCTGGACGGACGGCATGTCGGTGCCGTTCACGTTGAGGTTTTCCACCGCCCCGCCGAAGCCCGCCGCGACGCCCGCGCACCGTGACTCGAGGGCCACGTTGCCCTGGTCCTGGATAACGCAGACGACCTTCTTGGCGCCCTCGCCGGCCAGCCGCTTTCCGGCGGCCTCACCCGAGATCTTCTCGTCCTGGCCGAAGTAAGCCTTCGCGCCCGCGGCCTGCCAGTCGTTGATGCCGGCGTTCAGCGCCACCACCGGAATCCCTGCGGCAGTGGCCGATTGCACCGCTGCCTTCAGAGCCTCGGGGCGTGCCAGCGTCACCGCGATCGCGTTGACCTTGCTGTCGACCGCATTCTGCACCAGGTTGGCCTGGTCAGGTCCTTGGAGTTCGGCCGAGTACTTCAGCTCGATATTGTCCTTCTTCGCGGCGGTCTCGGCGCCCTTGCGGATCAGATCCCAGAACGTGTCCCCCGGCGGTCCATGTGTGACCATGGCGACGGTGAACCGCGGCGTGTCGGCCTGGCCGCTTCCCATCCCGTCCCCGGTCGAGCGCGGTTTGCCGCCGGTGCTCGAACACGCGGTCAAGGCAAGGAGGACGGCGGCGCTCGCAACGGTGATTCGGATAGCCTTCATTGCATTCTCCTTCTCTCACTTGCGGTTTCAGCCGACAGCCGCGGAGTTGGCCGCCTTGAGCGTGTCAGCAGCGACTTGCAGCCCTTCGAGCTGGCCGAGCTCGACGTCTTCGTGCTCGATGTTGACTGCCATGTCAGGGTCGACGCGCTCCAACGCCTGCAGGAACCTTGCCCAGAACTCCGTGTCATGGCCGCGGCCGACGGCGACGAAGTCCCACGCCGAATCTTCCGGCCACTTGTTCACCACATGCCTGCCGCCGAGTCCGGTCGGGTTTTCGCTCAACGGGATTCGGGTGAATCGCTCGTCGAGCACACCGTAGATCCTGCAGTTCTCGTTGATTCGGGTGTCCTTGGCAGCCGCGTGCACCACCAGCGGCCCCAGCCAGTCGATCGCAGCGACCGGGTCGATTCCCTGCCAGAACAGATGCGACGGATCCATCTCGGCGCCGACGTTGGTGGCGCCGGTGCGCTCGACCAGGCGTCGCAGGGTCGGCGGGTTGAACACCAGGTTCTGCGGGTGCATCTCGATGGCGACCTTGACACCGTTCTGGCGGGCAAGCGCATCGATCTCGGTCCAGAACGGCACGGCAACCTCATTCCACTGGTAGTCGAGCGAGTCGAGATAGCCTGAGTCCCAGGTGTTTACGTGCCAGGCCGGCCATTGACCACCGGGGTGAGCCTCGGGCAGACCCGACATCGCCACCACCCGATCGACGCCGAGCAGGCCGGCCACGCGAATGGCGTTGCGCAGGTCGTCCGCATCTTCCGGACCCACCTCAGGATCGGGGTGGAGTGGGTTGCCATTGCAGTTGAGCCCTGCGATCTCGACACCGGTGCCGTCGAAGTTGGCGCGATACTCTTGCGGTGAGATGGCACCGGACAGCAGGTCGCTCACGGGCAGGTGGGGCGTTGGCAGGAAGCCGCCCGCGTTGATCTCCGCGCCGGTGAGGCCCAGCGACGCGATGACCTCCAGCGCCTCGTTCAGCGGCTTGTCGTGCAGGACGGCGGTGTAGACTCCGAGTTTCATGTGTGAACTCCGTTCTGGTTAGGCGACTTTGACGGTGGATCCGCCCGACTGGGCAGATTCGGTGATGGCGGCGACGACGCGCAGCCCGTGCAGGCCTGCGTCGAACCCTGGCAGCGGGCCGAGCTCCCCGATGCCCGCGATCTGGTTGAGGAATGCGCGGAGCTGCCAGCTGAACATGTCGGCCACCCCGTGCCCGACCCCGCCGGCGTCCATCGGCAACCCGCCGCGGAGATACGGGTGCTCGGGCCCGATCAGCACTCGCCGCGGACCACCGACGTCGCTGCGGACGTCGTCGGACGAGATCTGGAATTCACCTGGGCGGTGCAGATCGAATGCGGCCGAGCCCTTGGCTCCGAACAGCTCGAAGGCCAGGCCGTCGGGCAGGCTCTGCGCGACGCGAGAGGCCGAGTAGGTGCCGATCGCGCCGTTCTCGAACCTCGCGGTGAAGGTGACGACATCCTCGTTCTCCACCGGCGCGAGTTCATTGCTCACCGCGCCCTTCGTGTGGCCGTAGGTGACACCGAGCGGCACGGGGCGCTCACCGATCAGCGTGGCGAACACGGCTCCGCTGACCTCCGCGATCGGACCGCACACGAATTCCGACAAGTCGATCAGGTGGCTGCCGACGTCGGCCAAGGCCCCGGTACCGGGCCCGCCGCGGTAGCGCCAGGAGATCGGCGCCGTCGGGTCGAGCGCGTAGTCGCACCAGTAGCGGCCGTTGAAGTGCACGAGTTCGCCCAGCGTGCCCGCGGCCAGTTCACGCCGGATCTGTTCGACGGCGGGCGCCCGGCGGTAGGTGTAGCCGACGGCGGTGACGCGGTCGCTGCGCTCGGCCGCGGCCACCATCGCCTCGGCATCGGCCAGCGAACCGGCCAACGGCTTTTCGCACAGTACGTGCTTGCCCGCGGCGATCAATCCCTCGACGATCTCCCGATGCAGATGATTGGCGACAACGACGCTCACCGCATCGACGTCGGCCGCGTCGGCGATGGCCCGCCAGTCGTACTCGGCGCGCTCATATCCGTAGCGCTTGGCGGTGTCGTCCGCGACGGCAGCGTTGGTGTCGCCGATGGCAACCAGCCGCACATCTGGCCTATCGGTCCCGAACAATGTGGTCGCCATCCGGTATCCCGCGGCATGCGCGCGGCCGGCCATGCCGCCACCGATGACGGCGACGCCTATTGAGTTCGTCACGTTGATTCTCCTCCGAAGTGTTCGTCTTAAACCGATCTATTAGACCGGTCTAGTACCGCTACTATGGGCGCTGTCACAGTCTGTTGTCAAGAGGAGGACCGTGCCCATCAATCGCGACCGGCCGACCATGCAGGACATCGCCGATCACGTCGGCGTGTCCAAGGCCCTCGTCTCACTCGTGTTCCGCAACGCGCCAGGCCCGAGTGCCGAGACCCGCAAGCGCGTGCTGGCGGCCGCTGACGAACTGGGCTACCGCGTCAACCGGGCGGCAGCGTTGATGACGGCTCGGCGGTCACACCTCATCGGCGTTATGGCCAATATTCGCAGCACATTTCACGCGGAACTGGTCGAGGACATCGTGGCCGAGGCCGACAGGTACGGCTACGAGGTCGTGCTCGGCGCCGTCACACCGACGCATGCCGAACCCGCCGTCGTCGAGACCCTGCTCAGCTTTCGGTGCGAAGCCCTGATTCTGTTGGGTCCCGAGCTCGGCGACGACGCCGTGACGGAATTGGCGCGACGGGCGCCGGTTGTCGTCGTCGGCAGGCGCATGTCCGGCAGCACCGTCGACGTCGTACGCACAGCGGACGGGCGCGGCATCGGACACGTGGTCGACCACCTCGTCGAGTTGGGGCACCGCCGCATCTGCCATCTCAGCGGCGGCGCGGGCACAATCCCTGCCGACCGCAAAGCGGGTTACGTGCGCGCCATGAAGAGACACGGGCTATCGGACGCGATCGACATCATCGACGGCGACTTCACCGAGCGCTCAGGCATGCTCGCCGCGCAGGAGTTGTTGCGCCGACGACGCCGTCCGACCGCGGTGTGTGCCGCCAACGATCAGAGCGCCATCGGGCTGCTCGACCAGCTGCTCCGAGCCGGCGTCGACGTCCCCGGCGACATCGCCGTGGCGGGCTACGACGACAGCACGTTGGCCCGGCTCGCACACATCGACCTGACCACTGTCAGCCAGGAACCGGGACAGCAGGCCGAACGCGCCGTGCGAGCGGTCGTGGAACGACTCGACGAAAACCGGCAGGACCGATTCGACGTCCTACTCGAGCCGAGGCTCGTGGTACGGCACACCACAGCCCCGCAGGTGAGGCGCCCTGCCTAACCGCCGCGAGATCGACGAAATGGCGCGTTCTACTTGCACTTTCGCGCCCAAACGTTGGTTTGGGCGCAAAGAGCGCTAGAACATCTGCCAGTCCGACGCGCCGTCGGGCTGGTTGTAGATGCCCTTCGAGTTCTTGACGACGACGGGATCACCGCTGCCGAAGTTGTCGTAGAACCATTTCGCGTTGTCAGGGCTGATGTTGATGCAGCCGTGGCTCACGTTCCGGACGCCCTGGTCGCCGACCGACCACGGCGCGCTGTGCACGAAGTTGCCGCTGTTGTCGATCCGAACGGCGAGCTGCACATGCACCTTGTAGCCCTGGGCTGAATTGACAGGCACGCCGTATGTCGAGGAGTCCATCACGATGTCGGGGAATTTCTCGAGCACGTAATACGTGCCATTCGGGGTCTGGTGGCCGCCAGCTGCCATACCCATCGACACCGGGATGGTCTTCTCCAGCTTCCCGTTACGCACGACCTGCATCTGGTGCGTCGCGTCATCGATGGTGGCCACCAGCTGCTCGGGAACGGTGAAACTCGACTTGGTGCCGCTGGCGTCGATGTTGACGACCGTGCCGGCCGGCCAGAAGTCCTGCGGCCGCCAGCGGACTTGGGTGTCGCTGATCCAGTAGAACCGGCCGGGTACCGGCGGGATCGACGAGATGTGGATCGCCTGCTCGGCCATGGCCCGGTCGGCAATCGGCCGCGCGAAGTTGATGTAGATCGGCTTGGCAGCTCCGACCTTGGCGCCGTTCGTCGGGTTGAATGTCGGCGGCGCGAACACAGGCTCGCCGACGTAGGGCGTGGGGTTCTGGCCAGCCGGCGTGCCCTCGGGGATCACAGCGGGCTGCGCCAGCGGATTGGCCGGCGGCGCGAACGGGTCAGGCGGCGGGAACGCGGCGGGGGCCGCGGGTGGCGGCGGCGCAAGCGGGTCGGCCGGCAGCGGGGGGGCGAACGGATCCGGCGGCGGCGCGGGCGCTGCGGCCGGATCGATCGGCGCGGGCGGTGGCGGCGGAAGTTCGGGGTCAGCCAGCGCAGACGGGTTTCCCAGCGCCAGTCCACCGACCAGTCCGGCCGCGATAATCGCGGTGACCAGCCTCCCCCTCATTCGCTTCCGCATAACCCACCTCCAGTTCGTAAACTTCGTCCAGTCTCGCACAGCGAAAACACCCACTACCGCCTCGAGGGTCCTTCCTGATCCCGAGCGGCCGCCCAGCGCACGTCGCTGACCTGCAGTGTTCATCGGCACACGGCGAGCAATGTTACTTCCTGCTGGTTGCCTGAGGAATCTCGAACGCGCCGCGGATCGCGGTCACGGACATCGGAGCCACCAACACCAGAGCCGCCGACGCCCTGATCATGATCGCCAAGCCGGCTTTTTCGTAGAGCAGCCCGCGCCAGCGAACCGCCATGATGCCGACCTGGAACCCGGCGGCGTAGAGGCCCGACGCGCCGTCCAGGGCGTCGGGGCGCGGTCCGCATGGCGGCCGATTGCACCATAGGTGGCAGCGTTGTCGAGGCCGCGCACCTAGCGGGAGCGCCGCCGTATCGAGTAAGGATGGGAAGTGCGCTAGAGCGGGTTGTGAGCTGGTAGTGGATCGCCGCCTATTCGAGAGAGGATTGTGATGGTCGACATTCCGCAGGGGTACGAAACGCTGTTGGAGCGCCCGTTGTACGGGCATCTGGCCACGACGCGACCCGGTGGCAACGCCCAGGTGAATCCGATGTGGTTCGACTGGGACGGCGAGTTGCTGCGGTTCACCCACACCACCAAACGGCAGAAGTATCGCAACGTCACGGCGAACCCGAACGTGGCGATGTCGATCAGCGATCCCGATAACCCCTACCGCTACCTGGAGGTGCGGGGGGTGGTGGAGGAGATCGTGCCCGATCCCACCGGTGCGTTCTACCTCCATCTCAACGACCGATACAGCGGCCCGCTGACAGAGCCGCCGCCGGACAAGGCCGACCGCGTCATCCTGGTCGTGCGCCCGACGGGGTACAGCAAACAATGATCGTGGCGTTCAGCGTCAGCCCGTCCGGCGGCGACGCGAGCGTGGGTGCGGCCGTCGCCGAGGCAATTCGAGTGGTCCGTGCGTCGGGCCTGCCGAACGAGACCAACGCGATGTTCACCAACATCGAAGGTGAATGGGACGACGTAATGGCGGTGGTGAAGCAGGCCGTAGACGTTGTCGCTGCCGTCGCACCGAGGGTGAGCCTGGTGCTCAAGGCAGACATCCGACCCGGCTACACCGGTCAGCTCACCGCCAAGGTGGCTCGCGTCGACGAGGCGTTGGGCGACTAGGAGCGGACCAGGCGGGCGATGGCGGCGGATGCCTCGGCCAGCTTGGCGTCGGCCTCATCACCGCCTTCGGCGACGGCCTGCGTGACGCAGTGGCCGAGGTGCTCGTCGAGCAGGCCGAGCGCCACCGACTGCAGCGCGCTGTTGACCGCACTGATCTGGGTGAGGATGTCGATGCAGTACTTGTCCTCGTCGATCATCTTCGCGATGCCGCGGACCTGGCCCTCGATTCGGCGCAGCCGCTTGGCGTAGTTCTCCTTTTGCTGCGAATACCCATGTGCGGCAGTCATTTCAGCCTCCCAGCATCTGCTTCATCTGGCCGATCTCGGCTTCCTGCGTGGTGACGATGTTGTTGGCCACCGTCTTGGCATCCACATTGTCGCCGTTGGCGACCTCGGCCTTGGCCATTTCGATCGCGCCCTGGTGATGGCTGATCATCGACGCCAGCCACAGTTTGTCGAACTCCTCGACGCTCAGCGACTCCAGCTTCGTCATCGTCGCCGCGTCGACCATGCCCTGCGTGGTGCTGCCGTGGCCGGCATGGCCGGAGTTGGTGTCGGGGTTCTCGTTCCACTGCACCAGGAACACCTTCATGATGTTGATCTCCGGCTGCTGCGCGGCCGAGATCTGGTTGGCCAGTCCGACGAGGCCGGCGTTGGTGGAGCGGTTGGGAACCATCGCCGACAGATTCACTGCCTGCTGATGATGCGGAATCATGTTGGTGGCGAACGCGACATCGTCAACGTTGTAGTCGGCCGGTTGCCCGGTGATGACGGTCTGCGGGTGATCGGCGTGGCTGTCGGACGCCGAAGTGCTGCACGACGACAAGAACAGCGCGGCGGTCAACGCGACCAGCGCTGCTAGTGGACGAGTCATCGACGCCATGATCCGAGGGTACCCCGTGGGGGTATTTGATAGCGGTTTGGCCGGGTCAAACGCCGAAGGCATACTTGAACGATGCCCTCAGACTCCCCCGATATAAAGCCCCGCAGTCGCGACGTCACCGACGGCCTCGAGAAGGCCGCCGCCCGGGGGATGTTGCGCGCGGTAGGCATGGAAGACGACGACTTCGCCAAGTCGCAGATCGGTGTCGGGTCGTCGTGGAACGAGATCACCCCGTGCAACCTGTCGCTGGACCGACTGGCCAAGGCCGTCAAGGACGGGGTGTTCGCGGCGGGCGGCTATCCGATGGAGTTCGGCACGATCTCGGTGTCCGACGGCATCTCGATGGGCCACGAGGGCATGCACTTCTCGCTTGTCTCCCGCGAGGTCATCGCCGACAGCGTCGAGACGGTGATGCAGGCCGAGCGCCTCGACGGTTCGGTGCTGCTGGCCGGTTGCGACAAGTCGCTTCCGGGCATGCTGATGGCCGCCGCCAGGCTGGACCTGGCCAGTGTCTTCCTCTATGCCGGTTCGATCCTGCCCGGCATCGCGAAGCTGTCCGACGGCACCGAGCGTCAGGTAACGATCATCGACGCATTCGAGGCCGTCGGCGCTTGCTCACGCGGACTGATGCCGCGCGAGGACGTCGACGCGATCGAGCGCGCGATCTGCCCCGGCGAGGGTGCCTGCGGCGGCATGTACACCGCCAACACGATGGCTTCAGCGGCCGAAGCGCTGGGCATGTCGCTGCCAGGTAGCGCAGCCCCGCCGGCCACCGACCGCCGGCGCGACGGCTTCGCGCGCCGCAGCGGTCAGGCCGTCGTCGAACTGCTGCGCCGCGGCATCACCGCACGCGACATTCTGACCAAGGAAGCGTTCGAGAACGCGATCGCGGTGGTGATGGCATTCGGCGGGTCGACCAACGCGGTGCTGCATCTGCTGGCCATCGCGCACGAGGCAGGAGTGAAGCTGACGCTGGAGGACTTCACTGCAGTTGGCTCGAAGGTTCCCCATCTGGCCAACGTCAAACCCTTTGGGCAGCATGTGATGACGGATGTCGACCGCATCGGAGGTGTGCCCGTCGTAATGAAGGCTCTGCTCGATGCCGGTCTGCTGCACGGCGATTGCCTGACGGTCACCGGCGAGACGATGGCCCAGAACCTCGCGCACATCGCGCCGCCCGACCCTGACGGCAAGGTGCTGCGGGCGCTGTCCGATCCGATTCACCCGACCGGCGGCATCACGATTCTGGGCGGGACGCTGGCGCCGGAGGGCGCCGTGGTGAAGTCGGCCGGCTTCGACTCAGACGTGTTCGAAGGCACCGCAAGGGTTTTCGAACGCGAGCGTG
>DASQCE010000471.1:0-2108 GCA_035634855.1 Mycobacterium sp. | reverse complement strand
ACTCGGGACAGCGCGTATCCGTTGGCATCGAGGAATCGCAGGTAGTCGCCGCTGGTTACGGTGTGCCCGTCGTAGATTCGGTCGTCGTCGGGTTGGCGCGGCGGCGCGGGGTGCCACCAGGCGTCCTTGCCGGGGCGTGCTTAGCCTCGATCCACCGATGAACCGGCGGTTGTTGTCGCGGTGTCGGTGGGGGTGATGTGCTGGTGATGGGCAAGGTGTAGCTGCTGGTCTGTCCAGCTTTTCCTGTTCGTCCTCGGGTCGGGCCTTTCGGCAGGTGGTCAGGCGGGGACGGCTAGCGGTGGTGGGTGTTCTCCGATGGTGTTGTGCCACAAGCGAAGCCATGCGTATGCCCAGGGCCAGTGCGACGGTAGGTGCAGCACGGGTCGGCGTTGGGGGCGGGCCAGTCGGGCGGGGATGTTGACGATCTTGCGGCGCAGAGTGGCCCCACGGGCGACGGTCTGCGAGCCACCGGCGAGGACCCCGGCGGCGCGAAGCAGGTTATGCGCGATGGCTGCGCACAGGATCCAGGCGCTGTTGGCACCGAATCGGCCCGAGGGCATGTGTGCCAGGGGGCCGTCGATGAGGTCGGCGAAGACGGTTTCGATGATCGCGTGGCGGCGGTGGGCGATGTCGGCATCAGGGGTGGGGTCGTCGGTGTCGGTGAAAAACGGGTGATACCGCCAGATCGGGAAGAGTGTGTCGGGGTAGCGGGCGTCTTTGACGCGGCGCACGATCAGCCGTGCGGTCACCGGGTGCGATGTGGAAGCAAAGGCGGTGTAGGCGGTTTCGGCGACTTCGGCATCAGAGATCCAGTCGCCGGTGTCGGGGTCACGGACCGCACCTGGATAGGACACCGGGGTCCACGCCTGCTCGGGGATGGCACTGATTGCGGCGGCCACGGCGGTGTTCTTGCCCAGCACTACTGAGAAGTGCGCTCCGCTGCGGCGACAGGCATTGATGACCGGGTAGGTGCCGTAGGCGGAATCGCCGCGCACCACGATCTCACCCGCCACCCCGGCGTCCCGTGCGGCGGCCACGGCCTGGGCGAGCATCCGGGCGGCCCCGCGTCCGGAGTTGGCCCGCCCGGCGCGCAGCCGGGCGCCGGTGATCACCGGCGCACCCGTTTCAGTGCTGATCGTGGTGATCAGCGGGCAGAGGCCTTTACGCAGAATCTGCTTGCCCGCGATCTTGGTGTGGCCGTAGGAGGCGCCCTGTTTGGCGTGCCCGTAGACCGGGCGCAGCAGTGAGTCAATGTCGACGAACGCCCGCAGGTCGGATCCGGGTAACAACTCGACTCGCCCGCACAGCGCACCCAGGTGATGCCGTAGCACCGATTCGAGTTGACGGGCGTGCCCAAAGGTGAACTCCCGCAACAGGGTTCCGATAGTCGACGGGGCATACACCTGCTCGAAGAGCGTCTTCATCCCCCCGCTGCGCACCAGGTCGACATCATCGATGCTATCCGCGCCGGCGCACATCCCGGCGATCAGCGTGGCCAGCTTCGGGGCCGGGTTGGCCGACCCAGATTTGATCCTGGGCTCGCAGATGCAGATCTTGTCGGCCAGCAGCTGCGGCAGGCCGGTCTGGGCGGCCACCGTCATCACCGGGACCAGACCGGCGCACGACACGAGATGGTCGTCATCGAAGCGCGCCGACGCCGAGGTGAACCTATGCGACACTTGCACCGGAAGTGCCTTTCTGAACTGGTCCGATTGATGCCTGAAGAACACCAATCATCCCAGCTCAAAGGGCACTTTCCTCATATCAACACCCCGACGCCCACACGTTTAGTCAGTGGATCGAGGCTGATATGTAGGGACGGTTTGTCAAGTGGACACGCCGAATTGGCCCTGATTTCGTTGCAGGGCAAGGTCTTCCGTGTTTCCCCCGTGGCTGCTGTTCGTGGACGTCGCCCGGCGGGCCTAGGTCAAGGCTGGGGCCGCAAGGCCCCACCCCGCAGGGGCTTGGCCTTGACGGCGGCGACGGCGACGTCATTGTGTTGCGGCTATGGGGGAACGGGGATCGGGGAGGACCGTGGGGGATCGAGGTCGAGGTCAGCGTGTCGTTTCGCGACGCGTGGTCAAGGCTGAAATGCGCGGGTTGGTTAC
>DASQCE010000470.1:0-16285 GCA_035634855.1 Mycobacterium sp. | reverse complement strand
AGAGAACGTCGAGAAGATGGCGTCCGGGCAACCGCTGACCGACGATGACCGCTGGCCGTGGCTCGATGCGGTCGCCTCGTGGATTCGGGAGCACGACTTCGCCGGCATCCCCGGAATAGTCACGTGTTCGGCGCTCAAGCGCGCGTACCGGGACCGGCTCCGCGGACCCCGTGTGGTGTTTGTCTACCTCGCCGGAGACCACGGTGAGATCCGAAACCGGTTGTCCGCGCGGATTAATCACTACATGCCACCCGCGCTGCTGGAATCCCAGCTCGCCTGGCTAGAACCCCCCGCAGCGGACGAACGCGCAGTCACGATCGGCTCCGCAGCGCGGCCCGCCGAGATCTCCGCCGAGATCATCCGCCGGCTTGGGCTGCGCCCCGAACCGTTCTCTTCGGCATTGGGTGCACGAGCTCCCGGCTACTCGTCGGCGCCTCCTTTGGGGGACTAATGGAGACCGATGGAAAGTGACCGCTGAGCGTGCACCTACCTGGTTCAACATGACGCCCGAGGGGAGTCAGGCGGAATTTGATCATTGACCAGCCTTCACATCCGACGGATGCGTGGCCAGCGGCGTCACATGAACCTTCATGTACGGGAAGAGCGGTAGTCCTGAAATCATCTGGTGCAGTTCGTCGTTGGAATCGACGTCGATAATCGAGAAGTTGGCGTACTCGCCGGCGATGCGCCAGATGTGCGGCCACTTGCCCTTCCGTTGCAGGTCCTGCGAGTACGCCTTCTCCCGGCCGATTAGTTCGGACCGCGTGTGCGGATCCAGGTCGGCCGGGAGGTGCACGTCCATGCGCACGTGGAACAGCACATCAGCTCCGTTCGGGATCGAGCGCGAAGTCGTAGGCGACCGACTGGGAGCCGTCAGCTTCGGTCTGCGGTTCGAGAATCAGTTCCGGCTTCACTGCACTGGCGATGTCATCCGCGTTGTGCAGATCGCCCGGGAAGTACAACTGTGCGGTGAGCTGTTCGTGGCCCGGAGCCGACACTTTCACGTGCAGGTGGGCGGGACGCCACGCGTGCCAGCCTGCCGCCGCGATCAGCTTTCCGCACGATCCGTCGGTCGGAATCTGGTACGGCGCCGGACGAATCGTGGTGATTTCGAAGGCACCGTCTTTTTCGGTGGAGAAGCTGCCCCGTAGGTTCCAGTCCGGGATCCCCGGTGCGAACTGTGAGTAGTAGCCGTCATCGTCGGCGTGCCAGAGTTCGACCTTGCCCTGCAGCGGTGTGCCGTCGGTCGCGGTGATGCGACCACGCCAGACCAGTGGTGTGCCCTGCTCGCCGTCCCGCATCGGGACCGTGCCCTTGGCGCCCAGCTCCGGGGAGCCCGGCACATAGTAGGGGCCCTCGATGCTGCCCTTGTTGCCCGCGCGGTGGTCGGTGGCCACATCCTCGACGACGTGCTCTACCCACACATCGAGGAACAGCGGCCACTCGCCGTGCTGACCGACATCGATCAGCCACGCCTTGAGCGCGTTGTACTCGTCGTAGGTGACGCGGTGCCGGCGAATCGTGTCGTGCACGGCTTCGAGAACCTCACGGGCCAGCAGGTCAACTCGTTCGGGTGGAGTGTCCTTCACCGCCGCATACGGTGATTTGTCAGCGTGAAAGCGTTCCGTAGCTGATGCACCGGAGGCTGCGGCACTCGCGACGTCGGAGGGATGATCGATGGTCGTCATGGTCAGATCTCTCTTTCTCTTGTTCTTTCAGTTCCGCGGGGCTTACCGAGGGAAGGGTCAGTGTTTGTCGGTCCGGTAACGGGCGAGTTTGTCGGGGTCGACATCGATGCCGAGTCCGACGCCGGGCTGTACCCGCAAGAGGCCGTCGCGGATGCTCAGCGGCTCGGTGAGCAGGTCGTCGGACATGTCGAGGAAGTTGGACAGCTCGCCCGCGCGGCGCGACGTGAGCTGGTACGCGGCGCCGAAGGCCACGGCGCAGGCGCTGCCGATCTGACCGTCGATCTGATTGCCCATCACGACTTCGAGGCCCAAGCCCTCGGCCAAGTGGTGGATGCGTTGTGAGGTGGTGAATCCGGTGCGCGCGGTCTTGATGCTGATGGCGGTGGCCGACTTGCCCAGCACCTCCCGCGTGACGTCTGCCGGTGTCGGAACGGACTCGTCGGCGATGAACGGCACATCGAGACGTTCCACCAGCCACCGGCGGCCCAGCACATCGTCGGCGGGGCACAGCTCTTCGGCGAAGAGCAGATCGAGGTCGGCCATCTCCTGCATGGCCCGCAGTGACTCCGCCGCCGTCCATCCGCGGTTGCCGTCGACGTACAGCTCGATCGAATCGCCGAAGCGTTCCCGCAGGGCCCGCACGACCGCGGTGTCCAGCGTGACGGGACGTCGGCCCACCTTGACCTTGAACACGGTGATGCCGTAGAGGTCCCGCACCTTCTCGGCCTCGGCGACCATCGCCGCCGGTTCGTCGAAGCCAAGCATGTGACTCACGCGCATGCGGTCGGTGTATCCGCCGAGCAGGCTCGTGACAGGAAGTTCGAGGGTGCGTCCCAGCGCATCCCAGATCGCCATGTCGACAGCGGATTTGGCGGCCGGGTTCCCGATGGTGCGCGCCAACCGCGCACCGGCGACCTCGCGCTCGGTCAGCGTCAACCCGACGAGGGCGGGCGCGAACAGCTGTTCAATGACCGCGACGATTCCGGCCTGGGTCTCGCCGTAGGTGAACGGTCGGGGCGGTGCCTCTGCCACCCCGACCACTCCGTCATCGGTATGCACACGGACGAGCACGTGCTCAGCGGTGTGGACTTCACCCGACGCGAACTTCAGCGGCTTCACATACGGGATGGCGAACGGAATCGCCTCGACAGCAGTGATCTTCATAGCAGCTCCTCCACAGCAGTGGGCGCGAAGGCCAGCCCGAAAGCCGACGACAGGACGTTGATGACCGCATCGACGACGGGATTGTCACCGCCGCGTCGCCAGGCCAGGGCGAGCTCGACGCTCCCGGCGTCGGCCAGATCACGAAAGACCAAGCCTTGCAAAGGCAACGCGCGCACCGAAGCAGGCACCACCGCGACACCGAAGCCCGCGGCCACCAGTGCCAACAAGACGGCGGTACCCGGCGCCGCATGTTCCCGATGCGGCACGAAGCCGGCACGCTTGCAGCTGCGCAGCACCGCATCGTTGACGGCCGAATCCCGGCTGGCGTACGCGACGAACGATTCGCTGCGCAAATCGGTCAACGAGACCACGGGTTCTGCGGCCAGCCGGTGATCGGCCGACACCGCGAGCACCAGCGGTTCCACGTCGATGCTGCGGAGCTCTATGTCGTCGCCCACCGCAGGAGGACGCAGCACCCCGACGTCCAGCGCGCCGGAGCGTAGCCGCTCACACTGCAGAGGCGTGAGCATGTCCGCCTGGATCTCCATCGCCACGCCAGGAAGCTCCTGACGAAGGATGCGCGCGATGCGCGGCAGATGTGAGAAGGCGGCCGTCCCGGTCAGCCCCACCCGCAGCAAGCCGCTGCGGCCGGCGGCGATCCTGCGAACCCCGCGTTCGGCGTCGTCGACGCCTGCGAGGACCCGGGCCGCCTCTGCCTTCAGGAACTCTCCCGCCGGTGTGAGGGACACCTGCCGCGTCGTCCGGTTGAAAAGGGTGACGTCGAGCTCCGCCTCGAGCTGGCGGATCGCGTAGGACAACGCCGGCTGCGCGACAAGCAGCTGCTCAGCCGCCTGCCCGAAGTGGCAGGTCTCGGCCACCGCGGCGAAATATCGCAGGTGACGCAGCTCCATGGGCTTTCCGTCCGTTCGTGGTCGTGTGTGATGGCCGACACCTTCGACGGTAAGTGTCAGATCCATATAGAACAAGGACACGTTTCCGCACTATTAATGATCGTCATCGATCAATCGAGCGCTAGGCCAGGACTAGGCAATTGCCTAGTGTGACTGGCACCACCCGGTGCGAGAGTGCCAATAAGGATCACTTCTGGAGGCACAAATGACCGCACCGATCACCGAGCACTTGACCCACGTCGCGACTGTCCTCGCCAACGCCGTCGTCGACGACGCCGAGGCAGGCGTCTACCGCGCCAACCGTCGGATCTTCACCGACGAGGAGATCTTCGAACTGGAGATCAAGCACATCTTCGAGGGCAACTGGATCTATCTGGCACACGAAAGCCAGGTGCCCAACACCGGCGACTACTTCACCACCTACATCGGCAGGCAGCCCGTCGTGATCACCCGGGACAAAAGCGGAAGCCTGAACTGTCTCATCAATGCCTGCGCCCATCGCGGCGCCATGATCTGCCGGCGCAAGACCGACAACCGGATGACGCTCACGTGCCCCTTCCACGGGTGGACGTTCCGCAACGACGGCACCCTGCTCAAGGTCAAGGATCCCGACGGTGCCGGCTACCCCGACACGTTCAACGTCAACGGCAGCCACAACATGACCAAGGTGGCTCGGTTCGACAGCTACCGCGGCTTCCTGTTCGGCAGCCTGAATGACGATGTGGTGCCGCTGACCGAACATCTCGGCGACAGCACCAAGGTGATCGACATGCTGGTCGACCAGTCACCCGAAGGGCTGGAGGTGCTGCGCGGATCATCCACCTACACCTATGACGGCAATTGGAAGGTGCAGGCCGAGAACGGCGCCGACGGCTATCACGTCACCGCCACGCACTGGAATTACGCCGCGACCACGAGCCGGCGCGGCACCGGCGAGTCGAAGAACGACACCAAGGCCCTGGATGCGGGCGGCTGGGGTAAGTCCGGCGGTGGCTACTGGTCGTTTCCCCACGGACACCTGTGCCTGTGGACGTGGGCGGCCAACCCGCAGGACCGACCGCTGTGGGACAAGCTCGACGACCTCAAGGAGACCTTCGGTGAGGCCAAGGGCGAATTCATGGTCAAGGGCTCGCGCAACCTCTGCCTCTATCCGAACGTCTATGTGATGGACCAGTTTTCGACGCAGATCCGCCACTTCCGCCCCATCGCCCCGGACAAGACCGAAGTCACGATCTACTGCATCGCGCCGAAAGGTGAGAGTGCGGCGGCCCGCTCGCACCGGATCCGCCAGTACGAGGACTTCTTCAATGCGTCGGGTATGGCTACCCCCGACGACCTGGAGGAGTTCCGCTCCTGCCAGCTGACGTTCCGTGCCCAGGCCGCCCCGTGGAATGACATGAGTCGCGGCGCCGAGCACTGGCTGTCCGGACCCGATGAGGTCGCCCAGTCACTGGACATGCACGGTGTCATCTCCGCCGGCGTCAAGAACGAGGACGAGGGGCTCTACCCGGTGCAGCACGGCTACTGGCTGCAGACCATGCGCGACGCGCTGTCCCGCGAGCAAGACACGAATAAGGAGAGCTGACATGACCTCGGTTGAAACGCAGGGCACGGGAACAGTGCTGGCCAAAAACAAGCCCGTCACCCAGAACATGATCGAGCAATTCCTCTACCGGGAGGCCCGCTACCTCGACGACCGCGAGTTCGAGAAGTGGCTGCAGTGCTACGCCGACGACGTCGTGTACTGGATGCCCTCATGGGACGACAACGACATGCTGGTCGAAGACCCGCAACGCGACATCTCCCTGATCTACTACGCCAACAAGGGCGGCCTGCAAGACCGGGTGTTCCGCATCCGAACTGAGCGCTCATCGGCGACATCGCTGCCCGAACCCCGCACCAGCCACAACATCAGCAACGTCGAGGTGATCGAGCGCCGCGGCGATCTGGTTGACGTCCGGTTCAACTGGCACACAATGTATTTCCGGTACAAGACGATCGACCCGTATTACGGGACGTCGTTCTACACAATCGACTTCAGCGGTGACCAGCCATTGATCCGGCGGAAGACCGTCGTACTCAAGAACGACTACATCCACCACGTGGTGGATGTCTACCACTTCTAGGGACATCCGATGACTGCTAGTTCCATTGCTCCTCACGTGCGCACCGGCACTGACACCGAAACATATTCCGTCGCATTGTCCTTCGAGGACGGAGTGACCCGGTTCATCACCTGCCGGGACAACCAGACCGTTGCCGACGCCTCGTACAGGCAGCGCATCAACATCCCCCTGGACTGCCGCGATGGCGCCTGCGGCACGTGTAAGGCGTTGTGCGAGTCGGGCAACTACGACGGCGGCACCTATATCGACGACGCGCTGCCGCCGGACGAGGCAGCGGCGGGGTACGTGCTGCCGTGCAGCATGAAGCCGAGATCGGATCTCGTGCTGCAGATAGCCAGCACGTCAGACGTCGCCAAAACCCAGGCGGCCACGTACACCGGGACTTTGACGAAGCTCGATCGACTGTCGGCCACCACCGTCGCCATCGGCGTGGAGATTCCAAACCGCGCCGAATTGGCGTTTTTGCCCGGCCAATACGTCAACATCGCGGTGCCAGGCACCGACCAGTCGCGTTCGTACTCCTTCTCCAACGCCCCCCACGACGAGCTACTCACCTTTCTGGTGAAGCTGACCCCGGGCGGCGCAATGTCAGAGTATTTGGCTTCGCGCGCTTGTATCGGCGACTCCATATCGTTCACCGGTCCCAACGGATCGTTCTTCTTGCGGGAGGCCGATCACCCGGTGTTGCTGCTGGCCGGTGGTACGGGGTTGGCACCGGTGCTGTCGATGCTTCGTTCCCTTCGGGACGCGAACAGCCAGCGCAAAGCCCACCTCGTCTATGGCGTCAGCAGCGATGAAGATCTGGTGGCGGTCGACGAGATCCAAGAAATCGCCTCTGTTCTACCAGGATTCACCTGGGATTTCTGCGTCTCGGATCAAGCCTCGCGCGCCGACAACAAGGGCTATGTCACCAGCCTCATCAAACCGGCGCATCTCTACGACGGTGACGTCGCGGTGTATTTGTGCGGCCCTCCACCTATGGTCGAGGCGGTCCGGACCCATGTCACCGAAGCCGGGATCGAGCCGACCGGCTTCTACTACGAGAAGTTCGCGCTGGCCCACGTCGGTGGTACACCCGAGCGAGAATATTCGGAGTCCGTTCCCGCAGGACCGGAGCAAGCACTGCAGTTCTCCGGGGACGCACGCAGCATCGCCGGTCAGGCCGTGCTGCCGCAACTCGGAATCGCCGCCTACGGCGACTCCGTGCCCAGAATCGACGACAGCAAGGCCATCCGATCCATCGCCGGCCAGCTCATGGCGCCCGTTACGGAATCCGTGGTATCGAACCCCCTCGACGCCGATGACGGCACTCTGATCCTTAGTGGTGCAAGGAATCTGGCGGGGCAGGTCGTGTTCGACAGCGTCGAGCCGGGCAGTGTTCAGCCACCCGTTGAACCTGTCGTCGCTCAGGATGGCTATCAGATCGGCGAGGAGCACCCAGAGGTCCACGCCTCCGATGCGCTGTTCGAGGCACGGCAGGCGCTGGAACTTGGTGCACTGGAGCTGACCTTGGGACGCCTGACATCTCAGCAGCTGGCCGGCTATCGGCTGCTGGCCGAGTCCACGATGCCGTATGTGGAAGACGACCATTTCGTCGACGCCGCGCAATACACCGAGACGAACGCGGCGTTTCACGACTACCTGTTCACTCTCACCGGCAATCAGCACCTCCTGCAGGCGTACCAGGCCCTCGGGGTGAAGGGCCGCATGAGCGAGGTTCTGCGCAACGCAAGGTGGTGTCACCCCCTGTGCGCACAGGACCACGTGGACATCGTCAGCGCATTCGAGGCCGGCGACCGTGATGCGGCCCGGGCGCTCATCGTCGCCCATGCAGGACGCTCCAAACAGACCATGCGCCGGGCCATGTCGGATACCGCCGGCGCTCGCCGACCTCGATTCATCACGCCGGGACGCTTCGCCGGCAAGGTCGTCGTGGTCACGGGCGCAGCCCAGGGCATCGGCGAGCAGACAGCGCGCCGGATCAACGCCGAAGGTGGCACCCTTGTGCTCGCCGATCGGTCCGATCTGGTCAAGGAACTCGCCGACGAGCTGACCGTGCAGGGCACCAAGGCACTCGCGGTCACGGCCGATCTCGAACACTGGGAGGGCGCTGATTCATTGGTACAACAGGCGCTTTCGGCGTTCGGCCGCATCGACGTACTGATCAACAATGTCGGCGGAGCAATCAACTTCAAACCGTTCACGCAGTTCAGCGACGCCGAAATCCGGGCGGAGATCGACCGGTCGCTGATGACCACCCTGTACAGCTGCCGCGCCGCACTGCCGTCGATGGTCGACCGTGGCCACGGCGTCATCGTCAACGTCTCGTCGGCGGCGACCAAGGGTATTCACCGCATCCCTTACTCGGCGGCCAAGGGTGGCATCAACGCGATCACCGCGTCGCTGGCGATGGAATACGCCGGCGACGGAATCCGAGTGGTCGCCACCGCACCTGGCGGCACCGCCGCCCCGGCTCGACGGATCTCGCGCGGTACTCCGGAGCCGCGCACCGAGACCGAGCGCGCCTGGTTCGAAGCGCACATCGAGCAGACCGTTGAGTCATCGTTGTTGAAGCGTTACGGCACTCTCGACGAGCAGGCAGCCGCCATCTGCTTCCTGGCCTCCGACGAGGCCAGCTACATCACCGGCACCGTGCTACCCGTCGCCGGTGGCGACGCCGGCTGACCCCGCCACGCAACTACGATGTGACGGTGCTCATCCGGCCGACCGGCTGCGTCGGGCGCGAGCTCGAACTGTCCGAGCTCGCCGAACGCCTTCACGGCACCGTCACCGACGGCGCTGAGGTGGTGGCGGTCGTCGGCAGCCCGGGTATCGGCAAGACCGAGCTGCTCGGTGCGCTGGTAGCCCAGCATGGCGGCGCGCTGTGGGCCAGGGCCACACCATGGGAAACCGAGCTGCCCGGCGGTGTCCTCGCCCAGATGTTGCAGGATGTCGTGAGCGACGATCCCGTGGATGCGGCAGCCCAACTCGTCGAACGGCTGCGGGGCCCGGAGCCGGTGCTGCTGATCATCGACGATGCCGAACACGCCGATACCGAGTCACTCCAAGCCATTTCGACGTTGGTGCGGCATCAACGGGAACTGCCCGTACTCGTGGTGCTCGCGATGTCGTCCGCATCGTGCGCGCCGGCTGATCTCGCCGTGGAGCAGCTAACGCTGACCGGATTGTCGGAACACACCGTCGCCGCACTCGCGTCGTCGCGCGGCCGAATCCTGCACCCGTCGGTCGCGGGTGCGCTCACCCGCCACACCGCGGGAAATCCGCGCGACGTACTCGCTCTTCTCGACGAGGTCCCCGATTCGGTGTGGTCGCAACCCGATGCTGTGCTGCCTGCACCGCGTCACCGCCGTACACAGACCCGTGACCGGTTGGCGGACTGCATGCCCGAGGGCCGTTCGCTCGTCGAGGCATTGGCGATCCTCGGTGATGACTGCTCCCTCGCGGACGCAACCGCGCTGGCGGGCCTGGTCGATCCGCTGCCGGCCGCGGACTCCGCCACCACCGCGGGGCTACTCGTCGCAGCGACGCCGTTCGAACCACGCCTGCGCGATTCGGCGACCCGCGCCGCCGTGATCGACTTGATGGGTGTGCAGGCAGTCGCCGATGCACACCGGCGGGCCGCCGACATCGTCGCCGACCCCGTCCAGCGTCTCGGGCATCTGGTGGCCGCCACGCCCACGCCGGATTCCGCTCTCGCAGATGACGTCGCACGGTTGGCGCACGACCGGGGAACCGAAGGCGCCTGGGCGCAGGCGGCAACGCTGTTCCGCGATGCCGCGAGGCTGACCGCCGATCCACTCCTGCGTGATGAACGGCTGACGCGCTCGGTCGACGCGCTCGTCGCCGACGGCGACTGCGCGGCGGCGGCCGCGAAAGTCCCCGCGGTGGAGAACCTGCGCGAGACGCCGCTGCGAAATGCGGTCTTGGCCTACCTGGCCATCCTTCGAGGCCGCGCAGCCGAAGCCGAGTTCCGACTGGAGCGCGCGTGGAATATCGTCAACGCCGAGCGTGATCCCGACACGGCTGCCTTGGTGGCGCAACGTCATGTCCTGCACTCGCTGATCCGTTGCCGCGGAGACGAATTGGTCACCTGGGCTGATCGCGCTCTGGGCTTGGCCGACAGCGATTCTCCTGCCGCCATCGAGTCGGCAGCGATTCGCGGCCTCGGACTGCTGGCGGCCGGACATCCCCGACGCGCCACCGCGGCCTACGACGATCTCAGTGCGAGGGTCCAGCATGGCGCCCAGGCTCAGCGTGTCACCATGGGGCGGGGCTGGGTGCAGTTCATCCGCGATGACGTCGACGGGGCACGCACCAGCTTAGAGAGCGCTGTAGCAGCCGAGGGCCTGGGCGGCTCGCGACGAATAACGTTGTGGGCGTTGGCCTGGCTGGCGAGAGTCCAATTCGCAATCGGTGAGTGGGACCGGGCGATGAGCACTGTCGAGCGCGGACGTGCGCTGGCGACCACCAGCGGGATCGTCGTGACCACACCACTACTGGAGTGGACCGCAGCTCAAATCGCCGCACTCCGCGGCGACTGGCCCGCGGCCGCGTCGGCGGTACAGACGGCATCGTCGGTGACCAATGAGTACGAGATGATGGTGCTCCCGACGCTCTTGGCGCGTGCGCAGATCGCCGAGGCGGAAGCGGACTACGCCAAGGTTCGACGGCTGGTCGAGCCGCTGACCCGGATGGCTACCGGCACATCGCTGCAGGAACCCGGCTACTGGCCGTGGCCCGATCTGTTGGCCAATGCTCTGGTGCTCGACGGGCAGTTGGATGCCGCGGAAGCATTCCTGAAGCCGCACGAGCAGCGGGCCAAGGCGCGAGGCCACCGGTCGGCGCAGGCCCGTCTCGGCTACGCCCGCGGCCGCCTGCACGGCGCACTCGGAGACATCCACGCCGCACGGCGGTCCTTCGAGGCATCCCTGGAGTTGCTGAACGGGTTGCCGCTGCGGTACGACGCGGCGCGGGTCAACTTCGCATACGGGCAGACGCTGCGGCGCGCCGGGAAGCGGCGCCAGGCTGACGTGGTGATCAGCACCGCTCGAGATCTCTATCTGTCGCTGGGCGCGCACACCTATGTCGCCCGATGCGATCGCGAGCTCAAGGCCGGTGGCCTGCACCAGGTCCGTGGTTCGCGCGACGACGTCAATCTCACGCCACAAGAAGAAGCCGTCTCAACGCTTGTCGCCCAGGGTCTTTCGAATCGTGAGGTGGCCGCGGAGCTCTACGTGTCGACGAAGACGGTGCAGTATCACCTCACCCGCGTCTACGCCAAGCTCGGTGTGCGCTCCCGGTCGGAGCTGGCGGCGCTGCGCCGCTGACGCCCGTCGGTCACCGGGGCGGCGGTCTTGTCGACCACGTCGTGGTAGTTCACACCTTCGGCGAGTTCGACGACGGCGAATCCGGTTCCGGTCACATCGAACACACCCAAGTCGGTGATGACGCGGCTGACCACCGCCTTGCCGGTCAGCGGCAGGTCGCAGGCGAGAACGAGCTTGGCGGCACCCGATTTCGACACATGGTCCATTAGCACGATCACTCGTCCGGCGCCGTTGACGAGGTCCATCGCGCCACCCATGCCCTTGACCATCGAACCCGGCACCATCCAGTTGGCCAGGTCGCCGTTGGCGGCCACCTGCATGCCGCCGAGCACCGCGACGTCGACGTGGCCCCCGCGGATCATCGCGAAACTGGTAGCGGAATCGAAGTAGGACGCGCCGTCGACCACGGACACGGTCTGCTTGCCGGCATTCACCAGATCCGGATCCACTTCGTCGTCATAGGGGAACGGCCCGACTCCGAGGATGCCGTTCTCGGCGTGCAGGGTGACGTCCGATCCCTCCGGCAGATGGTCGGGGATCAACGTCGGCAGGCCGATCCCGAGATTGACGTAATCGCCGTCGCGAAGTTCGCGGGCCGCCCGCGCGGCCATCTGGTCACGGGTCCAGCTCATGACAATGCCTCCTGAGACTCCGCCGGGCGGGGTCGGGTCGTTCGCTTCTCGATTCCCTTGCGCGACGCCTGCTCCGGCGTCAGCTCGACGACCCGTTGGACGAAGATGCCGGGTAGATGGATCTCGTCAGGGTGCAGCTCGCCGACCTCCACCACCTTTTCCGCCTCAACGACGGTGAATCGGCCCGCCATAGCCGCGGGTGGGTTGAAATTCCTTGCGGCCGCGTGGAAGACGCAGTTGCCTGCCTTGTCGCAAACGGCGGCCCGCACCAGCGCATAGTCGGTGACTATCGACTCCTCGAGCAGCATCTGACGTCCCCCGAAGGTCCGCACCTCTTTTGGCGGTGACGCCAGTGCCACGCTGCCGTCGGGGTGGTAGCGCCATGGCAGGCCGCCGTCGGCGACCAGGGTGCCAACTCCGGTCGGGGTGAAGAACGCGCCGATCCCACTTCCCCCGGCGCGCAGCCGCTCTGCAAGCGTGCCCTGAGGTGTCAGTTCGACCGTCAACTCGCCGGCCAGGTACTGGCGCGCGAACTCTTTGTTCTCGCCGACGTACGACGCGATGACGCGGGTGATCCGCCTGCCCTCCAACAGCAGTCCGAGCCCGCCGCCGTCGACACCGCAGTTGTTGCTGACGATCGTCAGATCGCCGGCACCCTGCTCCAGCAACGCATCGATGAGAAACCAGGGGATCCCGGCCAGTCCGAAGCCGCCGACCGCCAGACTCGCGCCGTCGGGGATGTCGGACACCGCTTGTGCGGGTGTGGCCACGATCTTGTTCAAAGTCATTGCTGCTCCAGGTGTTCGATGAGCGCGGCCGTGATGATGCCCGGCTGCTCGGCGTTGGCCAGGTGGGCGGCCCGCGGTACGGTGAGGAGCCGCGCGCCGGGTATCCGGGTGGCGATCTCCTCGAGTTTGGCCGGCGGGGCGGCCGGGTCGTCGTCACCCGCGATCGCTAGTGTGGGTACCGAGATGGCCGAAAGCTCGTCGCGCAAGTCAAGTTTGGCGATTGCCTCGCAGCAACCTGCGTAGCCTTCGGCGGGTGTGGACGCGACCATGCGCTCGTGTGCACTGCGTGCGTCGGGATGCGCGTGAAGGTAGGCCGGGGTGAACCAACGCTCGACGACGGCAGTGGCCACGGCCTGGCTACCCTGCGCGCGAACCGTCGCGGCCCGCTCAAGCCAGGCTTCTGCGGGTGGCAACTGCGCTCCGGTGCATAGCAGCGCAATGCGCTCCACCCGTTCGGGGTTGCGGCTCGCCACCCGCATGACCGTCATTCCGCCCAGTGACAGGCCGACGAGGCGGGCCCGCTGTACACCGAGACGGTCGAGCAGTGCGACGAGGTCGTCGGCCAGATCGTTGATCGAATAGGGGCCGTCGGGCACGGGCGAGTCACCGTGGCCGCGGGTGTCGTAACGCACGACCCGGAATCGCTGCTCCAGATCGGCGAGTTGCGCGTCCCACATCCGGTGGGTCGAGCCCAACGAGTTGGACAGCACCACCACCGGCGCATCCGCGCGGCCGCTGACGACGGCGTGGACGTCGACTGCGCTCATCGGACGACCTCGAACACCGCGGCCAGGCCCTGCCCGCCGCCGATGCACATCGTTTCGAGGACGGTTCGCGCGCCGCGTCGGCGCGCCTCGTAGGCCGCGGTGGCAAGGATGCGGGCACCCGTTGCGCCGATGGGATGGCCGAGCGAGATGCCAGATCCGTTCGGGTTCAACCGGTCGTCGAGCGGGTCGACCTTCCACTCGGCCAGCACCGCAAGCACCTGCGCGGCGAACGCCTCGTTGAGTTCAATGAGGTCGATATCGTCCAGCGTGAGCCCGGCACGCTCCAGCGCGGCGGCGCTGGCGCTCACGGGACCGATACCCATGATTTCTGGTCCACACCCGGTCACCGCCCACGAGCGCAGTGCCAGCATCGGGGTCAAACCCAGCCTGTCGGCGTCACTGGCCGTGGTGACGACACACATTGCCGCGCCGTCGTTTTGACCCGACGCGTTGGCTGCGGTGACGGTGGCGTCGGGATCGACCTTGGATCGCATGGGGCGCAAGGTCGCCAGTTTCTCGACGCTGATATCGCCGCGGGGATGCTCGTCACGGTCGACGACGACGTCGGGTTTGCCCCGTTTGCCGGGCACAGTCACCGGCACCAACTCTTCGGCGAAGCGACCCGCATCATGGGCGGCGATCGCGCGGTGATGGGACCGCACGGACAATTTGTCCTGCTCCTCGCGCGAGAGCCCGTATTGGCGGCGCAGATTCTCGGCGGTCTCGATCATCCCGCCGTCGATCGGGTGCGAAGCACCACCCGCTGTTTCACGGGCACGGTCGAGGCGATCCATTAGTGCTATACCGCCTTGACGCACGCCCGTGCGAAGGCCGAGCGCGTAATGCTCGACATTGGACATCGACTCGGTCCCGCCGGCCACGACGACGCGGGCGGCACCGGTGGCGACCTGACCCGCGGCGTACAGCACCGCCTGCAAGCCGGAACCGCAGCGGCGGTCGATCTGAAGTCCGGGGACGCCGGTGCCCAACCCCGCATCGAGGGCCGCGATCCGGCCGATCGCGGGCGCTTCGCCGCTGGCGTAGCCGTTGCCGAGGATCACGTCGTCCACGTCGCCTTCACCGAGTCCGGTCCGGATGACCAGTTCGCGCAGGGCGGCAGTGGCGAGCTCGGCTGCGGTGAGTGCGGCCAGCGCGCCCCCCATTCGCCCGACCGGAGTGCGGAGCGGATTGCAGATCACGACGTCGGTCATGCCTCGACCGTATGACACCGAGTCGATATTCTGAAATACTTAGATCGCCGCTATTGAGAGTCTGTAGGTTTCAATCATGGAACTGCGTCACCTCCGGTACTTCCGCGCGGTCGCGGAGGAACTGCACTTCGGCAGGGCCGCTGAGAGATTGCACATCGCGCAGCCGCCGCTCTCCCAACAGATTCGGCAGTTGGAGCGGGAACTCGACGTCAGGCTCTTCACAAGGAGCACCCGAAAGGTCGAACTGACGCCCGCGGGCCATGCATATCTGAAGCGAGCCGTCGCCATTCTCGACGCCGTCGACGACGCCGGACAACAGGCGCGACGAATTGCGCTCGGCGTCGAGGGCCAACTGACCATTGGGTGTGTGGGGTCGGCGACGTACTCCTTGCTACCCCGCCTGGTGCGTGCGTTGCGCGACGAGCTGCCCCACGTCGAGATCAGTGTTCGTGGCGAGATGCTTGCTCCGGCACAGCTAGACGCGCTACTGGCCGGTGACGTAGACATCGCTCTCTTGCGGCCGCCGGTCGAAGACAGCAATATCCGATGCGAGCTGCTGCGCCGCGATCGGTTGATCGCTGCACTGCCGGCAGACCACCCCCTTGCGAGCCGCGACCAGCTTCGAATCGGCGATCTTCGGGGCGAGGACTTCATCGCCCATGCGGGGCAGGGGCGCTCAGTGATGGGCGCAGTGCTCGCCGCAGCGTGTGCCGACGCCGGGTACGCTCCGCGGGTCCGCCACGAGGTCTCAGAAACCTCGACGCTGGTGACCCTGGTTGCGGCCGGCCTCGGGGTCGCGGTGGTACCGGCACCGACGGCTGACCTCGACATCGCGGGAGTCACCTACCGCCGATTGGAGCCGTCGTCGCTCGGCGTCGACCTGGTAGCAGCGCATCTTGTGGACGCGCAATCGCCGGCAATCGAGCGTGCGCTCGGCGTCCTGCGCGGTATCGCGCAGTAGCCCGTCGACTGTTCAGCGCCGGTGTCGCTCCAGCTCAATCTGCGCTGCTGGAGCTAAGGAGACTGGAACCCGTTGAAGTACCTGCAGAATTGCGCTTTGATCTGCGGTGAATGTTCAAAGACAGCTGACGGTGGCCAACGCAATCTCTCACTTCGCCTCGAACCTCACCAAGAACCCGCGCCCTGAGCTTCGGTCGGAACGAGTACGGCGAAGCGCAGGTATGGTCGCCGATCGGTTTGACCGGCATATTTGTTCGGAGTGCTCGTCACATATGCCCTGCCCGTGATCGGATGGAAAGCCTTGCAGAACGCCCGATCTGGCGGCCGGCTTTCCGATCAACTACCGCGAGAGTGGGGAGCGCCAACCCAGTGCACTCCGTTCAGCTCGAAGGGCGTGTAACTACGATGGCCCCCATGTCCGAGGAACTCGCAATCCCTGACGTTCCCTTCACGCACGATCCTTGGGTGGCGGCGCGGGACCGCTACGACGCGATGCCCTACCGGCGCGTGGGCTCGTCCGGGCTTCTGCTGCCGGCGATCTCGCTCGGGCTCTGGTACAACTTCGGCGACAACCGGCCCTTCGACGTGCAACGACGGGTGCTGCGGCACGCGTTCGATCGTGGGATCACCCACTTCGATCTGGCGAACAACTACGGGCCGCCATACGGCTCGGCCGAGGAGAACTTCGGC
>DASQCE010000469.1:0-2796 GCA_035634855.1 Mycobacterium sp. | reverse complement strand
CGCGCCGTCAGGTCGTAGCCGCCGCCCGGACTGTTCGGCACCATCATGCGGAGCCGGTGCAATCCGCTCGCTTCCTCGCCGCGTGTGACACCGCAGGCCGTTACCAACAGCGCCGCGATCACGGCGATGACCAACATTGCCCTTTTCACAGTCGTCCCCAATCACCGATTTGTGGTGCTCAGCAATACTGGACCCCACCAGTGACCTACGTCACTGATAAGTACGCAAAGGAAGTATTGGTCGTTTTGAACAGATGAAGTCACCCGTTCGTAGCTTCCGCAGCCTGGCCGCCCAGTTTTTGGTGTTCCAGTTGCTGGTGGTCGCCGTCGTGCTGGTCGCAGTGGCGGCGGTGTCGGTGGCTCAGTCGACGCGGGAGTTCCGCGACGTGCGTGGCCAGCGGATGATCGCGGTCGCCGAGAACATGGCTTCAACGCCGATCGTCCGCGATCGTTATGCCGACCCATTTGCCGGACGAGTGCTTGCGCCGGAGGTAGACCGCGCCGTGGCGCTGTCTGGTGCCGGCCTGGCGGAGATCCTCGACCCGGATGGAACCGTGCGAGTGTCGTCGGACCCGTCGCGCATCGGCCAGCGGATGGACCTTGAGCCAAGCCGGGCCGACGAAGGCCGGGCCTGGTTTGGCGACGACGATATCGACGGGGTACACAGTCTGGTCGGTCAGGTGCCGATGCTGTCGACGAACGGCGACGTGCTCGCGGTTGCGTCGGTCAGCGAGCCGTATCCGTCGGTGTGGGAACTCCTCAGCGGCGCCGGCAGGCGCCTGCTGTTCTACCTAAGCCTCGGCGCGGCGTTGGGCCTGGTGGCGTCCTGGCTGTTGTCGCGGCGCATCAAACGGCACACCCGTGGACTGGAGATCGCCGAGATCGCCAGCCTGGCCGAACATCGGGAAGCATTGCTGCACAGCATCCGTGAGGGTGTAGTCGCGGTAAACAACGAGGGCGACATCACGCTGCTCAATGACAGCGCGCAGGAGCTGCTCGATGTGGCGGCGGACGTCGTGGGTCGCCGCGTCGACAGTGTCGGTCTTGAGCCGGCGGTGGTCGAACTTCTGTTGTCTGGCGAGGACGGGCGCGATGTGGTTATCGCCACCCGGACACGCGTTTTGGCGTTGAACCGCCGGGCGGCCACCAGCCAGGGCCAGCGGATCGGAACCGTTACGACCATGCGTGACAGCACCGAACTGGCTGCGCTGCAGGGGCAGCTGTCGTCGCACAAGAGCGTGACAGACACGCTGCGCGCGCAGACGCACGAGTTCGCCAACCAGCTTCACACCATCTCGGGCCTGGTGCAGCTCGGTGAGTACGACTCGGTGCGTAACCTGGTGGGCGCCCTGACGCGGCGACGTGCGGAGATCAGTGACGCGGTGACGCAACGAATTTCCGATCCCGCTGTCGCGGCGTTGTTGATCGCGAAGACGTCGCTGGCCGCGGAGAGTGGGGTGTCGCTGGAGATCGCGCCTGAGTCACGCCTGGGGGCGTTAGACCCGGCGCTGGCGACCGATGTGATCACGTTGCTGGGCAACCTCATCGACAATGCGGTCGACGTTTCTGTGGGCTCCGACTCGGCGAAGGTCACGGTAACCATCAAGGACCACGATGGCCTGATGCTTTCGGTCGCCGATTCCGGACCCGGTGTGCCCGAACATCTTCGGGAGGCGATCTTCGCCCGCGGCGTCACCACGAAACCCGAAGTCCCTGGCGGCCGAGGCATCGGCCTAGCGCTGGTGCGGCTGGTCACCGCACAGCACGGCGGGACAGTGGAGGTGAGCGACGGGCCTTCCCGTGGCGCGTCGTTCGTGGTGCGGCTGCCGGTTGGGACGGCCGCGGTTCCGATGGAGAGGGCTGCGCATGCGTGACGTGCTGGTGGTCGACGACGATTTCATGGTCGCCGAGATCCACCGCCGGTTCGTCGAGCAGGTCGACGGCTTCCGGGCGGTGGGCGTCGCGCGCACCGGCACCGAAGCGTTGTCGGCGGCCCGTGAACTGCGGCCGCAGCTGATCCTGCTCGACGTGTACCTGCCGGACATGACCGGCCTGGAAGTATTGCAGCGCCTGCGATCCGAGGGTGATCGAGTGGGCGTCATCATGATCACGGCGGCACGCGAACTGGACACCGTCAAGGGCGCCCTTGACGGTGGTGCGGCCGACTACTTGATCAAGCCGTTCGAGTTTCCGCAATTAAAGGCGAAATTGGAGTCGTTCGCCGCCCGCGACGACGCACTGGAGTCGGCGGGCGGCGTCGACCAGTCGCTGATCGACTCGTTGTTCGGCGGGCCCGCCGCCGCGTCCCCGCACGAAGTGCTGCCGAAGGGGCTGGGTGGCGAGACGGGCCGGTTGGTGTTGGACGCGGTTCGGGACGCTGGCGAGGTGTCGGCGGCCGAATGCGCTGACTTGGTGGGTATTTCGCGGGTCAGCGCACGCCGTTACCTCGAGCACTACCTCAGCACCGGCGCGTTAGAGCTGCGGCTGCAATACGGCGTCGGCCGGCCGGAGCGGCGTTACCGCCTAGGCCGCGTGTAGGTCGGCCAGTGCAATGTTGATTCTGACTTCGACTTCGCTGACCGCGATCAATGGTGTCCCTGGTAGCGGTGGCGCTGTCGACCGATACCTGGCACCGGTGGGCGTGACGAAGTCGGCTGTGTGCGCGCCGTTTTCGTCTCCCGTGGTGACGCGCCAGCCCGGCGCTTCTTTGGTGTAGTTGCACCGTTCGCACTCGCCCAACCCATTGGTGGCACTGGTCGGCCCGCCGCGGTTGCGCGGTGTGGCGTGATCGTGATGC
>DASQCE010000468.1:0-12439 GCA_035634855.1 Mycobacterium sp. | reverse complement strand
CCACCATCGCCGAGTCACAGGCAGGCGAGCATGTGGACCTTGCGGCGGTGCGGGCCATGCTTGATGAACACCGTACAGGCGCAAGCGATCACAGCCGTCGGCTGTGGACTGTGCTGATCTTCATGCTGTGGCACGCGATCTTCGTCGAGCACAGCGTGACCCCACACATCAGCGAGCCGACCTACCCGGTCCAGCTCTAGTCAGGCCGCCACGGCTGAGCCGTGAATCAGCCCGCCACGGCTGCCGTGAATCAGCCCAAAGCCGAGGCGATCTCCGCAGCTGCATCCGCACCGTAGGCGTCGCCCAGCCGTTTCACTGCCGCATCCCTATCCCAGGCCCACTCCTGCGGACCGGGTGCCTCCAGCACCAGCGTGGCGACCATTGATGCGAGTTGCGCCGACCGCTCCAGGCTGAGCCCGGCGGTGCGGCCGGTCAAAAAGCCCGCCCGGAACGCGTCGCCGATGCCGGTGGGATCGTCCTTGTGGGTCTCGGGCACCACATCGACGTGAACGAAAGTGCCATCGCGGCCGACGATATCGACGCCTTTCTCCCCTAACGTCGTGATGCGCATCTCGATCTGGCCCATCACCTCCGCCTCGGACCACCCGGACTTCTGCAATAGCAGGTCCCATTCGTAGTCGTTGGTGAACAGGTAAGTGGCACCGTCGATCAGCGCGCGGATCTGGTCCCCGGACAACCGTGCCAGTTGTTGGGACGGGTCGGCGGCGAAGGCCAGCCCCAGCTTGCGGCACTCCTCGGTGTGCAGGAACATCGCCTCGGGGTCGTTGGCTCCAACGATCACCAGATCAGTTGTGCCTGTTCGTGATACGACGTCGGCGAGCTTGATGTCACGGGCCTCCGACATCGCGCCCGGATAGAACGACGCGATCTGGGCCATGGCCTCATCGGTCGTGCAGACGAACCGCGCCGTGTAGGCCGAGTCGGAGATGAGGACGTTGTCGCAGTCCACGCCGTGCGATGTGAGCCACTGCCGGTAGTCGTCGAAGTCCTTGCCGGCAGCACCGACGAGCGCAACGTCACCGCCGAGCACGCCGATCGCGAAGGCCATGTTTCCGGCCACCCCGCCCCGGTGCACCACCAGATCGTCGACCAGGAAGCTCAGTGACACCTTTTGTAAGTGATCGGCCAGCAGTTGCTCGGAGAACCGACCCGGAAAACGCATGAGATGGTCGGTCGCAATCGATCCGGTCACCGCGATGGTCACGAAACGTCACCCTTCATTTATTAAGCCGTCTACATAACCTTACCCACGGGATACCCGCAAGACAGTGCGCTAACCTGCCTACAAGTGCCCGAATGGTCACTGTAGACAGGCAAATTTATCGACATACCTCGGGGGAGCAAATCTATGACTGGTCCGTACCCGCCTGAATACGGCGCCGGACCCGTCGGCCCGCAAATGTATGCGCCGCAGCCGTATCAGGCAAATGTCCCGTCGCCTTATCCGTCAATGCTGCCGCCGCCGGTGCCATATCCGAAACGGCGCTGGTGGCCCATCGCCGCAGTGGCGCTGGCAGTTGCGGTGGTCGCAGCCCTAGTCACCGCAATTGTTCTGGCGTCGCGCAACGATGCGTCGGGCCACACTGCGCTGACGCAGGCATCCGCCAAGGCCGCCATTCAGGAATATCTGGACGCGCTGTCCAAGGGTGATGATCAAACTGTCGCGCGTCACACCCTGTGCGGACTGTTCGACGCGGTCAAGGAGCACCGCTCCGACCTCGCGCTGGCCAGTCTGAGCAGCGATGCGTTCCGCAAGCAGTACAGCCATGTCGAGGTGACCTCGATCGACAAGATGGTGAACTGGTCGCCAAATCAGGCGCAGGTCCTGTTCACGATGCGGGTGACGCTGGCGAGCGGGTCGACACGTGACCAGTCGACGAAAGACAACGAGGAACAGGCCGTCGCTCAGTTACTGGCCGAGGACAACCAGATCCTGGTGTGCTCCTACTTGCCGAGGACGGCCGGTCAGTACTGACACCGGAGCCGCTCGGCCGGCGACATCAAGCTCAGTTGAACGAGTCGCCGCAGGCGCAGGATCCGGTGGCGTTCGGGTTGTCGATGGTGAAGCCCTGCTTCTCGATGGTGTCGACGAAGTCGATCTTGGCGCCCTGCACGTAGGGGGCGCTCATCCGGTCGACGGTCAGCTTGACGCCGCCGAAGTCCGCGGTCAGGTCGCCGTCGAGGGACCTGTCGTCGAAGAACAAGTTGTAGCGCAGGCCGGCGCAGCCGCCCGGCTGGACGGCGATGCGCAGTGCCAGGTCGTCACGGCCCTCCTGATCCAGCAGCGCCTTCGCCTTCGCGGCCGCGGCGTCGGTCAGGAGTACGCCGTGGGTGCTGGTGGCCGTCTCGTCCTGAACAGTCATTACATCTCCCCTGTGCAGTGTTCGTGGGTAGACCGTTGGGTCCACATCATCAACGGTACCTTGTTTAGGCCGTATTCCCGATTCATCCCCAGGTCGCCGCGCTCACTCGGGCCAATCCTTCCAGCTGGTTGGCCGCGTCCTCGATGGCCAGCTGCACCGAGCCCGCGTGGTCGGTGATGGAGAACGCCGCCGCGATGCCCGCGTCGGCCAGCGTGGCTTCGTCGAGGGTGACCTGGCCTGCCAGGACCAACACCGGTATCCGGTGCGACCGCGCGCCCGAGGCGAGCGCACTGACGACTTTGCCGTGCAGTGACTGGTCGTCGAACCGGCCCTCGCCGGTGATCACGAGCTGCGCGGCGGCGACGTCGTCGGCCAGCCTGGTGTGTTCGGCGATGATCGCCGCACCGGATTCGCGGCGGGCGCCCAGCGCCAGCAGCGCCGCGCCGATGCCGCCCGCGGCGCCTGCACCGGCTTCATCGCTGACCGCGCGCCCGGCCGCGGCGTTCAATTCCACCGCCCAGTCGCTCAGCCGCTGCTCCAGGACGCGAACGGTGTCGGGGTCGGCACCTTTCTGCGGCCCGAACACGGCCGCGGCACCCATCGGTCCGAGCAGCGGGTGCTCGACGTCGGTAGCGGCGATCAGCTCGACTCCCGCCAGCAGCTTGCGCGCTGCGATCAGGCTGGCCTTGTCTCTGCTCCTCGCGTGCGCAGCCAACTCGTCGATCATGCCGCGGCCGCCGTCGGTGCAGCTGCTGCCGCCCAGCCCGACCACGATCCGGACCGCCCCGGCGCGCACGGCGGCGGCGATCAGCTGTCCCACCCCCCGGCTGTGCGCGGCCAGCGCGGTCTGCGCAGTCGGCGGACCGCCCAGCAAAGCCAGGCCACAGGCCTGTGCACACTCGATGTAGGCGGTCCGGGGCGCGGCCGGGTCGAGCACCCAGTCCGCGGACACGTCCTCGGTCAGCGGGCCGCTCACCCGGAGGGTGTTGACCTCGCCGATTCGGCCGGCGAGCACGCCGACGAAGCCGGGCCCACCGTCGGACTGTGGCGCCAAGACCAGTTCATCGTCGGGGCGGCCGCTACGCCAGCCGCGCGCGATCGCCTCGGCGGCCTCGACGGCCGTGAGGCTGTCGCCGTAGCAATCGGGGGCGATCAGTACCCGCATGACGGCAGACTAGGCCCTGATTCCGCAGGTGCATACCGGGGGACCCCGACGCGCAAGTAATCTGGCAGGCGTGCATCTGCTGGGCCGCAAGAAACACAACTCGGGCGCTTCCTCGGCCACGCCCGAGGACGTGCAGACCAGCCCCGAGCGTGCCGGCACCACGGCCCCGAAGGGCAAGCCGACCCCGAAACGAAACCAGGGCAGGCGAGGCCCGGTCGCACCGGCGCCGATGACGTCCTCCGAAGCGCGCCGCCGCCGCAAGGAGCTCGGCGGTCCAAAGCTGAGCCGCCAGGAGCGCAAGGCCGAGCGGCTCTCCCGCCGTGCCGACATGACCGAACGCCGCGAGAAGATGATGGCAGGCGAGGACGCCTACCTGCTCCCACGCGACAAGGGCCCGGTGCGCCGCTTCGTGCGTGACGTGGTGGACTCGCGCCGAAACGTGCTCGGGCTGTTCATGCCCGCGGCGCTCGGCCTGATCTTCTTCATGCTGGCGGTGCCCTCGGTCGCGGTGCAGCGCCTGCTCTCCCCCGCCATGTTGGTCCTGGTGTTGATCATGGTGATCGACGGCTTCATCCTGGGCCGCAAGGTGAACAAGCTCGTCGACGAGAAGTTCCCCGATAACACCGAAAGTGGTTGGAAGCTCGGCTTTTATGCCGCCAGCCGTGCCTCACAACTGCGCCGGATGCGCGCCCCGCGGCCGCAGGTCAATCGCGGCGACAGCGTCTCTTGATGGAGCCTGATCCCTCTGTGCGCACGCTGGTGCTAGGGGGCATCCGGTCGGGTAAGTCGCAATGGGCTGAGACGGCGATCGCCGAATCGGCCGCGACCGGGCAGCCGGTGCGCTACCTGGCTACCGGCTCGAGGCCCGACGGTGACCCCGACTGGGCGGCGCGCATCGCCACACATCGGGCGCGCCGCCCATCACACTGGTGGACGGTCGAAACAGTAGACGTGCCAACGCAATTGCGATCTGAGGCCGCGACGGCGACGCTGGTCGACGACATTGGCGGCTGGCTCACAGCGGCGATGGACCGCCGCGGCGCGTGGGCGACCGGCTCGGTCGCCGCCGATGTGGCCGACCTTATCGCCGCGGTCGACATGTTTCCCTCGCCCCTGGCCCTCGTCAGCCCTGAGGTGGGCATGACCGTGGTGCCGCAGACGGCGGCGGGCCGTCGGTTCGCCGACGAGCTGGGCAGCCTCAACCAGCGGCTGGCCGAGCTGTGCGAAAGGGTGGTGCTGGTGGTCGCCGGGCAGCCGCTGACCGTGAAAGAACCCGGTCGCGCGGAGTCCCGCCGGTGACGGACTTCGAATCGATCACCCCGCCCGATGCCGAAGTGGCAGCTGCGGCGCGCGCCCGGCAGGACCGGTTGACCAAGCCGCCCGGCTCGCTTGGCAGGCTCGAGGACTTGTCGGTATGGGTGGCGTCATGCCAGGGGGTGTGTCCACCGCGGCAGTTCGACCGGCCCCGCGTCGTCGTGTTCGCGGGTGACCACGGCGTCACCTCCGCGGGCGTATCCGCCTATCCGGCGGAGGTCACCGCGCAGATGGTCGCGAATTTCGCCGCAGGCGGCGCCGCCATCAACGTCCTCGCCGAGGCGGCGGGGGCAAGCGTGCGGGTGGTCGACATCGCGGTGGACGCTGCAGAGCCACTGTCGGCGTCGATCGGGGCTCACAAGGTGCGGCGCGGCAGCGGCAACATCGCAGTCGAGGACGCGCTCAGCGGCGAGGAAGCAGCCGCCGCCATCGAGGCGGGCCGCCGGATCGCCGATGAGGAGGTCGATTCCGGGGCCGACCTGTTGATCGCAGGCGACATGGGAATCGGGAATACAACGGCTGCAACGACTTTGATCGCAGCACTGACCAACTCCGAGCCCGTGGCCGTCGTCGGCAGGGGCACCGGCATCGACGACGCCGGCTGGGCGCGCAAGACCGCAGCGATCCGGGACGCGCTCTACCGGGCCCGCGGCGTATCCGCGGATCCGGTTGGCCTGCTGCGTGTTTGCGGCGGAGCGGACTTGGCCGCGATGGCAGGATTCTGCGCCCAGGCCGCTGTGCGCCGCACGCCGGTGCTGCTCGACGGCGTGGTCGTGACCGCGGCCGCTTTGGTGGCCGATCGACTCGCGCCGGGCGCGCGGCAATGGTGGCAGGCGGGACACCGGTCGACGGAACCCGCCCATGCAGTTGCGCTGAAGCAGCTCGAACTCGAACCGATCATCGACATGCGGATGCGGCTCGGCGAGGGCACCGGAGCCGCGGTCGCGCTACCCGTGCTGCGCGCCGCCGTCGCGGCACTGGCGTCCATGGCCACGTTCGACGAGGCAGGCGTCACCGCGTGATCCGTGCGGTCACAGGCGCATTCGCGTTTGCGACCGTCCTGCCCGTGCGCACCTCGGCCGGGCTGGGCCGCGGTGTCATCACCGCATTGCCTCTCGTGGGCGTCGCGCTCGGGGCGCTGGCCGGCGCGGTGGTATGGGCGTCGTCGTGGGCCTTCGGCGCGGGCAGCCCACTCGGCGGCGCCCTCGCGGTCGCGGTCCTGCTCATCGCGACCCGTGGCCTGCACATCGACGGGTTGTCCGACACGGCCGATGCGCTCGGTTGTTACGGGCCGCCGGAGCGGGCGCTGCAGGTGATGCGTGACGGTTCGGCCGGGCCCTTCGGCGTGGCCGCCGCGGTGATGGCGATCCTGCTGCAGGCGCTGGCGTTCGCGGAACTGAGCGCCGTCGCGGTGATCGTCGCCGTGACCGCAGGCCGCGTCGCCGCAGTGGCGGCGTGCCTGCGGTCGGTACCGGCCGCGCAGGGCAGCTCGCTGGGGGGTCGCGCTGCGGGCACCCAACCGGCCACAGTGGCGCTGGTGTGGGTCATCGCAGTTGCGGCGGTGGCGGCGCTGGCCGATTCGCGCAGGTGGCAGGGCCCGCTGGCGGTTCTCGTCGCGCTCGGGTGCGCTACGGCACTCGTCGCGCACTGTGTCCGCCGGTTCGGCGGGATCACCGGCGACGTTTTGGGTGCGGCGATCGAGGTGACGACGACGGTGGCCGCCGTCGGGCTGGCGATCGGTTAGCCAGCGTTCCAAGGTTCTTCCAAGGATTCTCCAAGGCGATTCTCGGAATCTTCCGGTGCCCGCAAGGGTGACCGACAACCGAAGGGATTCCACAATGAACCGCCTCACCACCATCATCGGCACCGCCGTCGCCACCTCCGCGCTGGGACTCGCCGCGCTCGCGTCAACAGGCGTCGCCTCGGCAAGCACAGTCGACGACACCTTCATCAGCGTGATCACGGACGAGGGCATCAAGGCACCCTCAGCGAAGGAAGCTATCGGCGTCGCCGAGGACGTCTGCAGCATCCTCGACAAGGGCGGCGACCTGCTCGACGCCGTCAGCGCCGTCGCCGACTACACAGATCTGGAGTTCGAGGACTCCGCGTTTTACGTCGGCGCGTCGATCGCGTCCTACTGCCCCGAGCACGAGGACGTGATCGGCTAGCTCAGCCGCGCCATCCAGCCGTGGGTGTCGGCGAACGTGCCGCGCTGGATGCCGGTCAAAGTGTCCCGCAGCGCCATCGTGATCTCGCCCGGTCCGCCGTCGGCGATGGTGAATTCACCGTCGCCGTACTTGACCCTGGCGACGGGGGTGATCACCGCGGCGGTGCCGCACGCGAACACCTCGGTGATCTCCCCTGCGGCGACCTTCTTCTGCCACTCGTCGACGTCGATCTTGCGTTCCTCGACGGCGAACCCGGCATCAGTTGCCAACTGCAGCAAGGCATCTCGCGTGACCCCGGGCAGGATCGACCCGCTCAACTCGGGGGTGACCAGCCTGGCCGTGCCGCCGCTGCCGAACACGAAGAACAGGTTCATCCCGCCCATCTCTTCGACGTAGCGGCGTTCCGCGGCGTCCAGCCACACCACCTGATCGCAGTCGTTCTCGATGGCCTGAGCCTGCGCCAGCAGCGACGCGGCGTAGTTGCCGCCGAATTTGGCCGCGCCGGTGCCCCCGGGGCAGGCACGCACGTATTCGTGTGACAGCCACACACTGACCGGCTTGATGCCGCCCTTGAAGTACGCTCCCGCGGGCGACGCGATGACCAGATATCGGTATTCGGATGCCGGCCGCACGCCCAGCCCCGGCTCGGCGGCGAAAATGTAGGGCCGCAGGTACAGCGACTCCTCGCCGCCCGCCGGTGGCACCCATGGCTCGTCGACGGCGATCAGCTGACGCAGCGACTCGATGAACGCCTCTTCGGGCAGCTCAGGGATCGCGAGTCGGCGCGCCGAGGAGCGCAGCCGCCTGGCATTGGCCTCCGGCCGGAACGACACGATCGAGCCGTCCGCCCAGCGATAGGCCTTGAGCCCCTCGAACACCTCCTGGGCGTAGTGCAGCACGATGGCCGACGGGTCCAGCTCGATCGGCCCGTACGGGATCACCCGCGCGTTGTGCCAGCCCTTTCCCTCGAGGTAGTCGATCGACACCATGTGGTCGGTGTGGAATTTACCGAACGGCGGGTCGTTGAGAATCGACGCCCGTACCTCGTCGCTCACCGGCTTCGCGTTGCGCTCAACCGTGAACTCAAGGGGGCCGTCAGTCATGCAGCGATTGTATATCCGCTCGCTACCGGGTTTTTGCCTCGATGAACGGCGGATTGACGACTTCACATTCGAGGCTGCGGCCGCGGACGTCCACCGAGACCTTTTGGCCGTCGGTGATGGCGGCGCCGTTGACGTCAGTGTCGATCAACGCCAGCGCGATGCCGACTTTCAAACTCGGAGAAAAGGTTCCCGACGTCGTCACGCCGATCGGGGTGTCACCGTCGAGCACCGTGAGGTCAGGCCGCAGCACCCCGCGACCGACGGCACGCAGCCCGCGCAGCGTCCGCTTAGGTCCCGCTTCCTTCTCCGCCAGCAGCGCGTCGCGTCCCCAGAACGCGTCCTTTTTCCACCCGATCGCCCATCCACACCGCGCCTGCAGCGGCGAGATGTCCAGCGACAGTTCGTGGCCGTGCAGCGGATAACCCATTTCGGTGCGCAGCGTGTCGCGTGCCCCCAGCCCGGCCAGCTCACCGCCGGCACTGCCAACCACCTCGACAAGAGCGTCAAAAACCACGCCTGCCTGATCCCACGTCGGCAGCAGTTCGTAGCCGTGCTCGCCGGTGTAGCCGGTTCGGCATACCCGCACGTCGACGCCACCGAATTCGGCGTCCGCGTATCCCATGTAATCCATGTCGGTCGGCAGGCCCAAACCGCCGACGACTTCGGTCGATTTAGGTCCCTGCACGGCGAGCACCGCGTACGAGCGGTGTTCGTCGGTGATCGTCAGTCCCGCGGGTGCGCGCTCCGCAAGCGCCGCGACGACGGCGCTAGTGTTCGCGGCGTTGGGCACCAGGAAGATCTCGTCGTCGGAGACGTAGTAGGCGATCAGGTCGTCGATGACTCCACCGGAATCGGTGCAGCACAACGTGTATTGCGCCTTACCCGCGCCGATGCGTCGAAGGTCGTTGGTCAGCGCGGAGTTGACGTACTCGGCGGCGCCGGGGCCACGCACTAGCGCCTTGCCGAGGTGGCTGACGTCGAACAGTCCGACTGTGGTGCGCGTCGCGGTGTGTTCACCGACCGTTCCGGCGTACGAAACCGGCATCAGCCAGCCGGAGAATTCCGCGAAACTCGCGCCGAGTTGACGATGGCGTTCCTCGAGGGGGCCATGTAGGACTTCGCTCACTTCAGTTTCCCGCACGGGAAATCACCCTAATCACCAGGCGCCCCTGACACACTTGTGCAGGTGGTCGACCTCCACGCGCTCGAAGCCGCGGGGATCGCGAATGCGCGGGAACGAGCCGGCCTCATCGAATACCTGGACGGCCTCGGGTTCACGGCCGAGGACATGGTCGAGGCCGAGCGCAGCGGCAGGCTGTTCGGCCTCGCGGGTGACGTTCTGCAATGGTCGGGCCGCCCGATCTACAGCCTGAGCACCGCCGCCGAGCAACTCGGTGTGCCCGTCGATGACGTCGCGCACGCCTGGGCCGTGCTGGGATTGACCATCGCCGACGCCGAAGTTCCCGCGCTGAGCCAGGCTGACATCGATGGATTGGCGACGTGGGTCACCCTCAGGACGGTCGCGGGCGAGGACGCCGCGCTCGGCTTTCTGCGGGTGATCGGTGCGGTGATGGCCCGGCTCGCCGAGGCCAGCGGGACCATGATTCGCCTCGCACAGCCCGACCTACTGATGACGCACAGCCAGGACGAGCTCACCACGGCGCGCGCGTACCGGGCGGTGGCGGAGCTGGTCCCCGGTATCTCCACTCTGATCGACTGCGTATGGCGCCATCAGATCACCAGCGCCCGAACCTACTTCGAGCACGTCATCCAGGACTCGTCGGCAAGCGTGACATGCGGCGTCGGATTCGCGGATCTCTCGAGCTTCACCGCGCTGACGCAGCTGCTCTCCCCGACCGAGTTGTCGGACCTGCTCATTGAGTTCAGCGGCACCGTCAGCGACGTGGTGCACGCCGACGGTGGACGAGTGGTGAAGTTCATCGGCGACGAGGTGATGTGGGTGAGTTCGACGCCGGAGCAGTTGGCGAAAGTCGCTGTCGACCTGGTCGAACACCCGCGAGCACGCGAGGCGGGTCTGCAAGTCCGCGCCGGCCTCGGCTACGGCTCGGTGCTGGCCATCGGCGGTGACTACTTCGGCAACGCGGTGAACCTGGCGGCCCGCCTGGTCGCGGCCGCGGCGCCGGGGCAGATCCTGGCCTCAACCGACGTTCGCGACGAGCTGACCGACTGGCCGGCGATCCCGCTGGATCCGTTGATACTCAAGGGTTTCGACTCTCCGGTGATGGCCTACGACCTGCACCTGTCTCGCTGATGGTCGATCTCGACGCTCTGGAAGCGGCGGGGATTGCCAACGCGCGGGAGCGGGGCGCCCTGATCGAATACCTGGACGGCCTGGGGTTCACCGCCGAGGAAATGGTCGAGGCCGAGCGCCGGGGCCGCCTATTCGGGCTTGCCGGTGACGCCGTCAGACGGTCCGGGCGACCGACATACAGCCTGCGGACCGCTGCCGAGGCACTCGGGCTGCCTCTCGACGACGTCGCATATTTCTGGGCCGCGCTTGACTTGACCGTGCCCTGCCCCGACGACGTCACGCTTAGCCAGGCGGATGTCGATGCGCTGGCCACTTGTGCAGCAATGAAGGCACGGATGAATGACGACGGCGGCTTATTGCGACTCATCGGCACCGCGATGGCACGGCTGGCGGAGGCCGAGACGACGCTGCTGCGCACCTCTCGTCCCGACTTCTGGATCACCCGCAGCCATGACGAACTCACCACTGCACGGGCGTGGCGAGAAGTGGCCGAACTGATTCCCGGCATCGGGGCGATGCTCGATGTCGTTCATCGGCATCAGACGACACGCCCGCGCCTCTTCGAGAGTGTCACCGTCAATCCCTCGGAGAGCGTGACGTGCGGCGTCGGCTTTGCGGATCTGTCGGGGTTCACCGCGCTCACCCATGTGCTGTCCCCCGCGGAGTTGTCGACCTTGCTCAATGGTTTCAGCGCAGCCGTCACCGACGTGGTACACACCGACGACAGTCGATTGGTGAAGTTCATCGGCGACGCGGTGATGTGGGTGAGCTCGAACGCTGAGCGTCTGGTGCAAACGGCCGCCGATCTCGTCGAGGACCCCCGGACACAGAAAGCAGGACTACAAGTGCGGGCGGGGCTGAGCTACGGCCCCGTCGTCGCCATCGGTGGTGACTACTTCGGCGATGCGGTGAATTTGGCCGCTCGATTGGTGGGTGCCGCGTCACCCGGACAGATCCTCGCCGACTCCGACGTCCGCGATGCACTGCCAGAAAGACCCGCGATCCCGCAGGATCCGTTGACCCTCAAGGGTTTCGATGAACCTGTGACAGCCTACGACATGAGCCGCAGCGGCCGGTAGCTAGGGTGGACGCTTGTGAGCCCCGCAAACCCCGGTTATCAAGCCCCCGCCGTCACCGTCGCCTCGTCACTGCCCAAGCGCACGAAGGACTCGACAGTGCTGATCGTGCCCGTTGTGAGCGGGCAGGATGACGACGCAACGGCGACCGTCGTGGGCAATCCGTTCCTCGACGCCGAGGCTGTCGGCGAGATCGACGTCGCCCTGCGGGCGCTCGGCGCGAAGGGCGGCACCGACCAGGTCACCAGGGTGGTTGCACCGTCGCTGCCAGTGGCCAGTGTCGTTGCAGTAGGCCTCGGCAAGGACCGCGTGGGGGCACTCCCCTCGCAAGCTGGGGGCCCACCCCGCGTGCAAGGGGGAGAGTGGCCCACCGACATGATCCGCCGCGCCGCGGGGGTGGCGGCGCGCTCGGTCGACGGCACCGAGACGGTGATCACCACGCTGTCGGACCTCGACCTGAGCGCCGCGATCGAGGGGCTGATCCTTGGCGCGTATCGGTTCACCGACTTCCGCAGCTCGAAGACCGCACCCAAGGACGCGGGTCTGCGCGAGATCACGGTGCTGGCCAGCCAAAAAGGCGGGGTCACCAAGGCGACTAAACAGGCGGCCGAGCGCGCCGCGGCGATCGCAACCGCGGTGGCGACCGCGCGCGACCTGGTCAACACCCCGCCGAGTCACCTCTATCCGGCCGAATTCGCCAAGCGCGCAATGGCTTTGGGAGACGGGGCGGGTCTCGAGGTTGAGGTGCTCGACGACAAAGCCCTTGCCAAGGAGGGCTATGGCGGCGTGATCGGCGTCGGTAAGGGCTCATCGCGCCCGCCCCGGCTGGTCCGGCTGGCCCACCGCGGGGCCAAGAGCAAGAAGGCGAAGACGGTCGCACTCGTCGGCAAGGGCATCACGTTCGACACCGGCGGGATCTCCATCAAGCCCGCGGCCAACATGCACCATATGACCTCC
>DASQCE010000467.1:0-5821 GCA_035634855.1 Mycobacterium sp. | reverse complement strand
GACACCGTCCGCCGGATGGGGCCGTCCCCCGGGCGCCAGGCTTCGCCCGGGGGACGACGACTATCCCGGTTGTCCCAGAAGTTGCGGGACAGCCGGGGACCCCAACTGGCTAGGGGACTGGGGCAGGCCCGGCGCCGCGGGTGATGGCGCCGGAGTCGGTGACGTGGGGGCGCTCACCTTGAAACCGTTGACGATTGCGTCGGTCGCGTCCGCCGCCGCGACAACCTGGTCGACGCTGGTGGTCACCGACAGCGACACCAGGTACTTGTCAGGGCCCACGGTGGCGATGACGTGGCGCCGCGAGGTGTTCAGCGTCATCGAGTTATCGCGGTAGGTGCCCTCGATGACCGACGACGGCATGCCGCCGAAGTCGGCGAGCGACCCGTCGGTGGCCCGCCAGGCGGGCAGCTGCTGACTGTCGATGAAGCCGTGGCTGATGGCCTCCTTCGGGTCGAAGTCGCCGATCAGCTTGTAGACCACGACCTGCGCGTTGGTCGAGTACAGGCCGTTACCGCCGGCCCGGTCGGCGATCACCGCGAACGCGTCGGGGACATTCGGGTCGGGCACCTGCGACCAGCCCTTTGGCATCGGCAGCACGATGTTGAGCGCCTTGAAGTCGCGGCTGTTCTGCGGCTCAAGTCCGACGCCCTTCGCCTTGAAGAAGTCGGCCAGTGTGCCTGAGGCGGCCGGTGCGATCGTTACCGGCGGCGGCGCGGGGTCGGTCGGCGTCGAAATGCCGGCGAGCGCCGGTGTAGCGGGCGTCACAGCCGGTTGCCCAAGCGCTTGTGGCGCGGTCGCGGCGGCGTCGGGCGCCACCGTGACCGTCTGCGTCACGGTGGCAGGTATTGGCAGCGGCGGTTGCGGGAACACCGGCTCGGCTGAGGCGGTGGCACCGGCGAAGCCGACGACGGCCGCCACACCGGCTGCCGCGCCACCTGCCAGAACCCGCCAGCGGCGGGCGATCTCGTTCATCGACGTCGGTCCTTCTTCAGCGGTGCGGGTGCGTCACATCGGTGGTCAGGCGCCGACCGTATCCCGCGCGATGTGTTAGCCACCAGGGCTGGAATCGACCTGGAACCAACCTCTGACCGGTCCGCAATGCAACCGATACCAACCCGTGGCCGACGAACCGCACATGAGCGTGCTTATACCCTGTTCACGTGACAGAACCGCCGACCGCTCAAACCGCGGCGGCCGCCGAGGCCGATGCCGGCACCCCGCAGCACCGCTACACCGCGGAGCTGGCGGGGCAGATCGAGCACGCATGGCAGCAGACCTGGGCGGAGTCGGGGACCTTCAACGTGCCGAACCCGGTGGGCTCATTGGCGCCGCCGGACGCGTCACAGGTCCCCGCGGACAAGATGTTCGTGCAGGACATGTTCCCCTATCCGTCGGGTGAGGGGCTGCACGTCGGGCATCCGCTCGGCTACATCGCGACCGATGTTTACGCCCGCTACTACCGAATGACGGGCCGCAATGTATTGCATGCGTTGGGCTTCGACTCGTTCGGCCTGCCCGCCGAGCAGTACGCCATCCAGACCGGCACGCATCCACGCATCCGCACCGAGGCCAACATCGTCAACTTCCGTCGCCAGCTGGGGCGGCTGGGCTTCGGACATGACTCCCGCCGCAGCTTCTCCACCACCGACGTCGACTACTACAAGTGGACGCAGTGGATCTTCCTGCAGATCTACAACGCGTGGTTCGACCCGGCCGTGAATAAGGCGCGGCCCATCGCCGAGCTCGTCGCCGAGTTCGATTCGGGTGCAAGGGCTCTCGACGACGGGCGTGCGTGGTCCGAGTTGTCTGTCGGCGAACGCGCGGATGTGATCGACTCGTATCGGTTGGTGTACCGGGCCGATTCGATGGTCAACTGGTGTCCCGGTCTCGGCACCGTGTTGGCCAATGAGGAAGTCACGTCCGACGGGCGTAGCGAGCGCGGGAACTTCCCTGTGTTCCGGAAGCGACTGTGGCAATGGATGATGCGGATCACCGCGTACTCGGACCGGCTGCTTGAGGACCTTGACGTGCTGGATTGGCCCGAGAAGGTCAAGACGATGCAACGCAACTGGATCGGCCGGTCCACGGGTGCAACTGTGTTTTTTCGCGCGACTTCGTCACCCGATGCCGGCGACATCGAGGTGTTCACGACGCGGCCCGACACCTTGTTCGGTGCGACGTACATGGTGCTGGCGCCGGAGCACGAGCTGGTGGATAAGCTGACCGCTTCGGAATGGCCCGCCGGTGTGGACCAACGGTGGACGTTCGGCGCAGCGACACCCGCCGAAGCAGTCGCCGCGTATCGTGCCACCATTGCGGCAAAGTCGGATCTGGAGCGCCAGGAGAACAAGGACAAGACCGGCGTGTTCCTCGGCAGCCATGCGACGAATCCGGCTAACGGCCAACAGATTCCGGTGTTCATCGCCGACTATGTGCTGATCGGCTACGGCACCGGCGCCATCATGGCGGTGCCAGGCGGCGACCAACGCGACTGGGACTTCGCCCACGAATTCGGTCTGCAGATCATCGAAGTCGTGGCGGGCGGCGACATTTCGCAGGCGGCCTACAGCGGCGACGGCGAGATGGTCAACTCCGACTATCTGAACGGGCTCAGTGTGGCCTCGGCGAAGGAGGCCATCACCGGGCGCCTGTCCGCCGAGGGTCGTGCGCAGGCGCGCGTCGAATACAAGCTGCGGGACTGGCTCTTCGCCAGACAACGGTACTGGGGTGAACCGTTCCCGATCGTTTACGACGCCGACGGCCGTGCGCACCCGCTGCCCGAGTCGGCGCTGCCCGTTGAGCTGCCCGATGTGTCGGACTACTCGCCGGTGTTGTTCGACCCGGATGACGCGGACAGTGAGCCGTCGCCGCCGCTGGCCAAGGCGATCGAGTGGGTGCATGTGGAACTGGATCTCGGCGACGGACTGAAGCCGTACAGCCGCGATACCAACGTGATGCCAAATTGGGCGGGCAGCTCGTGGTACGAGCTGCGCTACACCGACCCGTACAACTCAGAAGAGTTGTGCGCAAAGGAAAACGAGGCGTACTGGATGGGTCCGCGGCCGGCCGAGCACGGCGCGAAGGACCCGGGCGGCGTCGATCTCTATGTGGGCGGCGTCGAGCATGCGGTGCTGCATCTGCTCTATGCGCGGTTCTGGCACAAGGTGCTCTACGACCTCGGCCACATCAGCTCGCGGGAGCCGTATCGGCGATTGGTGAACCAGGGCTACATCCAGGCGTTCGCATACACCGATTCGCGCGGCGCGTATGTGCCCGCCGCCGACGTCACCGAACGCGACGGCAAGTTCTACTGGGCCGGCCCCGACGGCGAGATAGAGGTGTTCCAGGAGTTCGGCAAGATCGGCAAGAGCTTGAAGAACTCGGTGTCGCCCGACGAGATCTGCGACAACTACGGCGCGGACACGTTGCGGGTCTACGAGATGTCGATGGGCCCGTTGGAAGCGTCGCGGCCGTGGGCCACCAAGGATGTCGTAGGCGCGCACCGGTTCCTGCAACGGGTGTGGCGGCTGGTGGTCGACGAGCAGACCGGCACCGAACGGGCCGCCGACCACGAGGCGCTCGACGACGAGACGTTGCGGCTGCTGCACCGCACGATCGCAGGGGTGTCCGAGGATTACGCCGGGCTTCGCAACAACACCGCGGCAGCCAAATTGATCGAGTACACCAACCATCTGACCAAACAGGGCGTGACCGCGCGAAGCGCGTTGGAGCCGCTGGTGCTGATGGTCGCGCCGCTTGCTCCGCATCTGGCGGAGGAACTGTGGAAGCGGCTCGGGCATGACACGTCGCTGGCGCACGGCCCGTTCCCGGTGGCCGACCCGCAGTACCTCGTCGAGGACACCGTCGAATATCCGGTGCAGGTAAACGGCAAGGTCCGCGGCCACGTGACGGTGGCGGCTGACGCTGACGCAGACACGCTGGAGGCCGAGGCGCTCGCTGACGAAAAGGTGCAGGCTTTCCTCAACGGCGCCACGCCGAAGAAGGTCATCGTTGTCGCCGGACGGCTGGTGAACATCGTCGTCTAGCGGGATCCTGTGCACGAAAATCGGCGCTCACCGCCGGAAAACGTGCACAAAACACCGGGAATCAAGAAATAGCGACATTAAGCTGCTGCTCGTGGGCAGATACGTGTTAGCCAACGGCCGGGGCCGCTGGTTGGCGTTCGCGGCCTCGCTCGCCCTCTCTGCCGCGATATTCCACGCCCAGGGCACCGAGCGCCCGTGCTGCGTTGAGATCCCGGCAATAACACCGGCCGGCCAGCAATCTGTCCAGGCCGGCACGCCGTCCGTCGCCAGTCCGGCGGCGGCGGAATTGATGGCGGCAAGCGCGCCTGTCGCTGACCGGGCGGCGCCGTTCGCGTTACCTGTTGGCGTCGCGCCGGAGAACGGGTTACAGGTCCATACCATCCGGGCGGCCCGTGCAATCAGCGTGTTGTTTCCCGAGATCACGACGATCGGCGGGTTCCGACAGGATCCCCTGAAATGGCATCCCAACGGGTTGGCGATCGATGTGATGATCCCTAACTACCACTCCGCCGAAGGCATCGAGCTCGGCAACCAGATCGCCGGGTTTGCCTTGGCGAATGCCAAACGTTGGGGAGTGCTCCATGTGATCTGGAGGCAGGGCTTCTATCCGGGCATCGGCGCGCCGAGTTGGACGGCGGACTACGGCTCAGAAACCGCCAACCACTACGACCACGTTCATATCGCCACCGACGGCGGCGGGTACCCGACCGGGAACGAAATCTACTTCATCTGATTCAGTGCCCTGCGCCGCCACGCTCGGCTCGGCTGCCGCTCCACAAATCACCTCGGGCGGACGACGACCTCGTGGATGTCGGCGTCGGGCGGCACATTCACCGCATCGGCGACCACCTTCGCGACGGACTCCGGGCTCAGGAATTGCGACGGGTCGTAGTCCTTGCCTTCGTATGCGATGAGGCCTTCCTGCATCACCGTGGCGATCCGGCCGGGGTGAATCGAGGTCACCCGGAGCGACGGCTCGTCGTTGCGCAGCGAATCGGCGAACCCACGCAGCGCGAACTTGCTCGCCGAATATGACGCCAAGCCGGGCGACGCGTTGATACCCGCTCCGGAGTTGATGAAAACGACGTGACCACCGGCAGCGCGCAGTGCCGGCAGCAGCGCGAGCGTAAGGGCAACCGCCCCAACGACATTGACCTGCATAGTGGCCCGCCACTCGTCGACCGTCGACTCGGCGACGCGGCCAGGGAAGGCCACGCCCGCGTTGTGGATCAGCACGTCGAGCTCGACGATCGGCTCGACGACCGCCGGTATCGCGTCGACATCGACCAGATCGATCGGCCAAGTGGTGGCGCCGAACCGCCCCGCCGTCTCGTCGAGCCGGTGCGACGGCCGACCCGCGAGGAAGAGCGTATGTGTCGGCGCAAGCGCCTCGGCGAGCGCTGAACCGAGTCCGCCGCCCGCTCCGGTGATCATCGCAGTGGGCATCCGAGCCGCGGACCCGGCGACATTCGGCACGAGGCCACCCTACCGACCTGCGATTCGGGCGCACCCGTCGCATTATTGAACAGATGCCACCCGACCACAGCTTCGCTCCCACGCAGCTCGCAGCCCGCGCCGCATACCTACTGCGCGGCAATGACCTGGGCGTGATGACCACCGCCGCGCCGTTGCTTTATCCGCACATGTGGAGCTGGGACGCCGCGTTCGTGGCGATCGGACTGGCGCCGCTGAGCGTCGAGCGGGCCGTCGTCGAACTCGACACCCTGCTGTCGGCGCAGTGGGCCAACGGGATGATCCCGCACATCGTCTTCGCC
>DASQCE010000466.1:0-4257 GCA_035634855.1 Mycobacterium sp. | reverse complement strand
CGGGCCTGCTCACGCACATTCAGCGAGCCGACGACGGCCAGTCCCACCTCGACCAACGCTGGGCCGGCGACGTAGGCGCGCGTGACCGGTTCCTGCTGAACAAAGCCGTGGTGGGCGAGCATGGCCAGCAGCCGGTGCGCTGTCGAGTGCGCCACTCCCAGGTACTTGCACGCGTCGGTGAGCCGGACCCTGGGCTGCTCGCGGAACAACAGCAGCAATAGCAGCGCGTTGTTGACCGAAGCGATCGGGTAGGCGGGTCCGGTTTCGCTCTCCGGTCGCGTCTTCTGCATAGAAGAATAGTACCGTCCACAACATACTGGGGTTTGCCGACGCGACACGACCGCGCGGCGCTGGGAAAGTGATGCTTGACACATCGGTGCCGCGCTCCTAGGTTTTCTCACAGCAGAAGACATTTCCATCTTGAAGACATCGCACTAAGAGGTCTGCATGGATCAGGACATCGTTCGGCGCACCGATGGAGGTGTCGCACCAAACGGCGAGGTCGAGAAGCCCGCGGTCTCCGGCGACGCCGAGCAGACGCCGGCTGAAGATGCCGAGCAGAAGGCAGACGGTGACCAGAAACGAGATGCCCGCCTGACGCGCCGGGTCCACGTGATCCTCGGCCTCGTGATTGCCGGGCTGGGCGCGTGGCTGCTGTACCGGAGTCGGACAGAGTTGGCGTTCCGCGGTACGAACAACGAGCCCGGCCCGGGTTACCTTCCCGTCCTGCTCACGCTCGGGCTCATCGGACTCGGCCTCGCGTTGTCGGCGGTCTGGTTGCGGGGCCCGAAGGCGCGCAAGGGTGAGGCTCCCACGCTGTCATTGCAACCGCGGCACATGGGCCGCGCCCTTCTCGTCTGGCTGGCCCTCGTGGTCTGCGCATTGCTCATCGAGCCGCTCGGGTTTCTCCTTGCCGGCGAAGTACTGGTCCTTCTGGTGATCGTCGTCATCGAACGGATCCGGTCCATTCCCCTGATCATCACGCTGTTGCTGCTGCCGCCTGCGATGTACTTGCTGTTCGACACCCTGCTCGAGGTGCAACTCCCAGGAGGAACCCTATGGTACTGAATAGGACTGGGCGTCAAGCGATCCGAGCTGTGGCGCGCCGATGACCGCGATCGACGGCCTGCTTCACGGCCTGCAGTCCGCCATCACGCCGACAAATCTGTTGTGGCTCATCGTCGGTTGTCTGCTCGGCACGCTCGTCGGCATCCTGCCGGGCCTCGGGCCGCCTGCCACGATCTCGATCCTGCTGCCGTTGGCCACCGGCTTCGACCCGGCGACCGGCCTGATCATGATGGCAGGCATCTATTACGGCGCCAAGTACGGCGGTTCGACCACGTCGATCCTGCTCAACATCCCCGGCGAATCCTCGTCGGTCGTCACCTGTATCGACGGCTACGAGATGGCCAAACAGGGTCGCGCGGGCCAGGCGCTCGGAATCGCAGCGATCGGATCGTTCGTGGCGGGCACCATCGGCGTGATCGGGCTGACGTTCCTGGCCCCGGTGGCGGCCGACGTCGCGGTGAACTTCGGGCCGCCGGAGTATTCGGCGCTGATGGTGTTCGCGCTGCTGCTGGTGATCATGTTGGCAGGCGACTCGATGCTCAAGGGCTTCATCGCGATGTTCATCGGGCTGTTCCTGTCCACGATCGGCACGGACCTGTTCTCCGGTGAGCAACGGTTCACCGGCGGCCAGATCGAACTCGCGGGCGGCATCGAGTTCATCGCGCTGAGCGTCGGCATCTTCGCCATCGGCGAGGTGCTGGTCAACATCGAGGACAAGACCGAACACAAACTCTTCACGGTGCCCAGCAAGCTTCGCGAACTGCTGCCGTCGAAGAAGGACATAAAGAAGTCGACGCCCGCGATGTTGCAGGGTGGCATCGTGGGCTTCCTGATCGGCATCCTGCCGGGTGCAGGTTCCACGGTCGCGTCGTTCGTCTCTTACATCATCGCCAAGAAGACGTCGAGGACGCCCGAGGAGTTCGGCAAGGGTTCGATCGAGGGCGTGGCCGCGCCCGAGGCGGCCAACAACTCCGAGACCGGTGGCGCGATGGTGCCGTTGTTGACCATGGGTATCCCCGGATCCGGCACGGGCGCAGTGCTTCTCGGCGCACTGGTGCTGTATGGGCTCAATCCGGGCCCGCTGCTGTTCCACGAACACGCCGATGTGGTGTGGCCGATCATCGCCAGCATGTACCTGGGCAACATCGCCCTGCTGGTGATGAACCTGCCCATGGTGCCGTTCTTCGCGAAGCTGTTGAACACGCCGTACAAGGTGTTGTACCCGGCGATCCTGCTGATTTCGGTGGTCGGCGTCTACAGCGTCAACTTCTCGATCTTCGATGTGGGCCTGCTGGTCGTCTTCGGACTACTCGGGTACGTAATGCGCAAGCTCGACATCCCGCCCGCGCCTTTGGTTTTGGCTTTCGTCCTCGGACCGATCGCGGAGAATTCCATTCGGCAGTCGCTGCTGCTGTCCGACAACAGCCCGGTCATCTACCTTCAGCGACCGATCTCCGCGACGCTGATCGGGCTCGCCGTTGTGCTGCTGCTCCTGCTGACGTTCGGGCGCCGGGCGCGCAAGGTGCGCGAGCAGGTCATCGAAATCGACGCATGAGCGACGCTTGCGGAGCGAATCATCCAACACCGACCAAACCAACTTCTGACTCAACCCAAGGAGGAATCGGACCATGATCCGAATCAGGCAACTGCTCACCGTCGTGCTGGCTGCCTTTTCACTCGTCGCCCTCGCGGCCTGCGGGAGCGGGGGAGGCGGCGGCGGTGGCGGTGGCAAGTCGGGCCCCGTGGAGGTCGTGACGCACAACGCCGTCGGCGGCGGAAGCGACGTATTCACCCGGCAGATGATCAAGGTGATGTACGAGAACAAGATCATCGACACCAACTGGCCTGTGCGCAACGTGCCTGCCGGTGACTCGATCGGTGCGATGTCGTACATGGTCGACCGAAAAGGCAACGCGGGCTTGATCGCTCAGGTGACACCCACCTGGCTGGCCACCCCGATGACGGTGGCGAACGCGAAGGTCAGCCTCGCGGATCTGACGCCGATCACGCTGGTCGCCACCGAGCCCCAGGTGATCGTCACGAACGCGAAGTCCCCGTACAACTCCTTCGCGGACTTCGTCAACGCCGCCAAGGCGCAGCCCGACACACTGGTGCAGGCCGGCGGTTCGAGCACCGCGAACGACGCGCTGACCCGGCTGGTCCTGCAGGACACGCTCGGAGCGAAGTGGAAGTTCCTGTCCTTCGAGGACACCGGCTCCCGGATCACCGCGCTTCTGCGTAACGACGCCAACATCATGCTCGGCAGCGCGTCGGACGTCGCCGAACAGGTGAAAGCCGGTCAGCTCAAGGTGATCGCCATCGTCGGCGACCAGCGTCTGGACACCTTCCCCGACGTCACCACCACCAAGGAACAGGGCATCGATTCGTCGAAGGTGCCCGTTCAGTTCCGCGCCGTGATGGGTGCGCCGGACATGCCCGCAGACGCGGTGCAGAAGTACCAGGACGACCTCTCGAGGATGGTCGAGACCGACGACTGGAAGACCCTCACCAAGGACGACGGCCTGGTGACGCAGAACCTCCAGGACGACAAGTTGACTGCGTATCTGACGGAACAGACGGACATCGTCGGCGGCCTGCTGCAGGGACTCGGCCTGAGGAAGGATCAGTGACGAGCGGCGGTCCGACATCGGCCCTTGCGACGTTCGTCGCCGAGCAGGAGTCCGGGCAGATCCCCGAACCCGTCATGCACGCGGCGCGGCGCGCGCTCGTCGACCACATCGGCGTGACGGTCGCGGGCTCGGCCGACGACGCCACCCGGCGGGCCCGCGAGGCCATCGCCACAAGCGAAAACGGTGGCGGCGCAACGGTTGTGGGAGCGCGTATGCGGGTCTCGCCGCCGTTCGCGGCCTTCCTCAACGCGTTCGCGTCGCATGTGCTCGACCTCGACGACGTGTATAACCCGCCGGGGACGACCGTGCACGGCAGTTGCTCGGTGTGGCCTGCGATCCTGGCCATCGCCGACAACCGGCCGGTCAGCGGTCGTGACGCGCTGGCCAGCTTCGCGCTCGGGTTCGAGGTGGAGACCCGGGTCGCGCACGCGGCGGGCCAGACCCATTACGACGCCGGCTGGCACGTGACCGGAACATCAGGTCACGTCGGGGCGGCCGCCGCGGCTGCGCGCACCATGGGCCTCGACCGCGACCAGATCGAGCACGCGATGGCCGCCGG
>DASQCE010000465.1:0-3645 GCA_035634855.1 Mycobacterium sp. | reverse complement strand
CGGCTATCTGCGCCGACTTCCTGGGCGACCTCGACACTCCCACCGATGCCGCCGAAGCGGGCGTGGGAGAAGACGGGTTGCCGAGTGGCTCGCTACTGCTCGTGGTGAAGCGCGGCCCCAACGCCGGATCGCGGTTCCGGTTGGATCAGCCGGTGACATCCGCCGGACGACATCCCGACAGCGGCATCTTCCTCGACGACGTCAGCGTCAGCCGACGGCACGCCGAGTTTCGAACGGAAAACGGCGAATGCTTGGTGGTGGACACCGGCAGCCTCAACGGTACCTATGTCAACTGCAAACCGGTCGAATCGGTGGCGCTAGCCAACGGCGACGAAATTCAGATGGGCAAGTTCCGTCTGGTGTTCCTAACACGCCCCCACGACGCACTGACACCCACCGCCTGACACCCATCGGCCAAAAACCGTAGTGGACCCAAACCGGACATCGTCGGCGGTCGGCACCACCACGTTGACCACCACTTCGCCCATCACATGAGAGCGATTGTGGCACAAACACGTACACGGTGCGCTGACGAACCAAGCGAAGCCCGACGATGCAGATCCTGCCGACACGATCGACCTGGGCGCAGCCGCTGGGGGAACCGTGAGGCACGGGATCGCCTCAATGGTGTTGAACCAGTGCAGATCTCGCGTCTCGTTGAATGGAGGCACCGTGGGTGTTGTTGACTCGACATCTTCGTCTTGCTCGTCGGGACTGCTGTTCAAGACCGTCGGTCCTCAGCCCGGGGAGTACCGGGGTGTGCGGTTGGCCACTCGATGGCTTAGCCTGAATCCACTGATGGACTGACGTCGGTCTGGCTCGGTTACCGGTGTTCTTGATTGTTGGTTTGTGGGCGTGAGGTTTCTGCTGGTCTGCCCAGCCTTTCCTGTCTGATCGGGTTGGGCCTTTCGGCGGGATGGTCAGGATGTCGCGGGGCGTGGTGGGGAGTGTCCGATGGTATTGCGCCACAATTGAAGCCACGCGTCTGCCCAGGGCCAGTGGGTGGGTAGGTGTAGGACGGGCCGGCGTTGTGGGCGGGCCAGGCGGGCGGGGATGTTGACGATTTTGCGCCGCAGGGTGGCCCCACGCGTGGCGGCGTGCCGCGGCCCGGCCAGTGTCGCGGCGGCGCGCAGCAGGTTGTGGGCGATCGCCGCGCACAGGATCCAGGCCGAGTTCGCGCCGAAGCGCCCCGAGGGCATGTGGGCTAGCGGACCGTCGATCAGATCGGCGAAGACGGTCTCGATGATGGCGTGGCGGCGGTGGGCGATGTCGGCGGCGGTGACCGGTTCGGTGGAGTCGGTGAAAAACGGGTGATAACGCCATACCGGGAACAGTGCGTCGGGGTAGCGGGCGTCCTTGACGCGGCGCACGATCAACCGCGCGGTCACTGGTTGACGGGTGGACGCGAAAGCCGTGTAAGCGATTTCGGCGACCTCGGCGTCAGAGATCCAGGCGCCGGTGTCGGGGTCACGGACTGCGCCCGGGTAACGCACGGGAGTCCAGGCGTCGTGGTCGATTGCGTCGATCGCCGCAGCTACCGCTGGGTTCTTGGTCAGTACCAGCGAGAATCGAGCACCGGCGCGGCGACACGCGGCCACCACCGCAGCGGTGCCGTAGGCCGAGTCGCCGCGCACCAGGATCTGCCCGGTGACCCCGGCGGCCCGCGCGGTGGCGATGGCCTGAGCCACCATCCGGGCCGCACCCTTACCCGAGCCCGACTTGCCCGCGCGCAACCGCATCCCGGCGATCACCGGTGCAGCGGACTCGGTGCTGATCGTGGTGACCAACGGGGACAGCCCCTTGCGCAGCACCTGCTTACCGGCGATCTTGGTGTGCCCGAAGCTGGCGCCCTGTTTGGCGTGTCCGTAGACCGGGCGCAGCAGTGAATCGATGTCGACGAAAGCGCGCACGCCAGCGCCGGGCAGCAGATCGGCTCGCGCACACAGCACCCCCAGATGCCCGCGCAGCACCGATTCCAACTGGCGGGCATGCCCGAAACTGAACTCCCGCAACAAAGTTCCGATCGTCGAGGGCGCGTACACGTCGTCGAACAGGGTCTTCATGCCTCCCGAGCGCACCACGTCGACGTCGTCGATGCTGTCCGCGCCGGCGCACATTCCCCCGATCAGGGTCGCCAGCTTCGGGGCCGGATTGGCTGACCCCGACTTGATTCTCGTCTCGGCGATGTGCACCTTCTCGCCAAGAAGCTCGGCCAGACCGGTCTGCTCAGCCAGTGTCATCACCGGGACCAGCCCGGCACACGACACGAGGTTGTCGTCGTCGAACACCGCAGAATCAGCCATGAAGTTGTGCGACACTTGCACCGGAAGTGCCTTTCTCAAGCCGGTCAGATTGTTGTGTGGAAACTCCAATCATCCCAGCTCAGAAGGCACTTCCCTCATATCAACACACGCACACCCCGTCAATCGATCCGTGGATCGAGGCTAAGAGAGGCTAAGAGTGTTGCGCGTCACTGAAAATGCCGATGATGCCGTCACTTTCGATGGAGACGCCGGTGAGGCTGTTGGTCTGCGGGTTGGCGGCGTGATCGACACGATGACGTTGTTGTCGCGCACTCGGTGACGGCGTGGTCGCCTCGATGACGGGCGGATCCGGGCATGCGAAGACACCGGGAACCGGCGCACGGTTCCCGCCGTGGGCGTCAGGGCGGGGCGAGCAGCCCGCCGTTGGTGTAGATGCCGATCATGGTCCACGGCGGGTCGGTGAGACCGCGCAGCCACCGGTTCCAGTAAGCGGCCCCGCCGAGCACGTTCAGGGCGTAGTCGAGGTCAGTGTGGGCGCGCGGATGCTCGAACGCCCACGGCGCGGCTTCGCACCAGCGCCGTACGCCCTGGCGCCAGAGCCACTGCAGATGGGCTGGGTCGGTGCCGCGGCGCAGCCAACGCCGCACCGTGGATTCGGCGCGTCCCATGATCGCGGCGATCCGTCGGAACCCGTACCCGCGGGACTTGTGCACCAGCGCGGTGCCGATCACCTCGGTGGTGTCGGCGCGGCGCGCCGCTAACGCTGCGGGCAGCAGGATGTGGGTGGCCGCGCAGTCGTCGCAGCGGACCCGCCGCGGCCGCACGGTCATCGTCGCGGTACCGAGCGCACGCACGGTGCGCCGGCGGCCGTATCCCCATCGGGCCACTCGGCCGCCGCAGGCCGGGCAGCCCATCGCGCCGTCGGTCAGGTGCAGCTCGGCATCGCCGGGATCGCCGATGACGATCACGGCGGCGTGTCTCGGTCACGGCACACCAGGCTTGCCTACCACACCGTTCTCGGGGAGAGGTCAGTTCGTGTTGGGCGCAGCCGGTTTCGTCGACGCGCCGTCACCGACGTCGCCGACGAGCGGATGCCGTCACCGTGCCGACCACGTTCCAACCCGCCCCGGCGCCGACCGGCCGCGCACCCCCATGGTGTGCATAACGATGACGCAGACGATCACGCGATTCCAGAACCCGCTTCGTAATCGGGAATGACGAATCGACCTCCGGTGGTCGTCATTTCAAGAGCCGCCCAACACCCGCTCCCGCCTCGATGTGCCCAAGGTCCGCACCATCTTCGGCAGCGCCCAGCGACCGCGCCGCACCCGCAAACGTTCCTCGCTGATCGAGGCCGCGATCGAGACACCTAGCTATGACC
>DASQCE010000464.1:0-10457 GCA_035634855.1 Mycobacterium sp. | reverse complement strand
GCGGCTGCACCACCGCGGCGACGTGCTGGCCGAAGCGCGGGTCGGGCACACCGACCACAAGGGCGTCGAACACGTCCGGGTGGCCCTTGAGCGCGGCCTCCACCTCTTCAGGGTAGATCTTCTCGCCGCCGCTGTTGATCGACACCGAACCACGGCCCAGCATCGTGACTGTGCCGTCGGCCTCGACCTCCGCGTAGTCACCTGGGATCGCGTACCGCACACTATTGTAAATTCGGAAGGTCTGCCGGGTTTTTTCTTCGTCCTTGTAGTAGCCGACTGGGATGTTGCCCTTCTTCGCGATGACACCGCGCACTCCGGAGCCGGGCTCGACCTCGTTGCCGTCCTCGTCGAGCACGACGGTGCGGTGGTCGATCGTCACGCGCGGGCCACCCATGTGGTGCTCGCCCTTGGCGACGATGCTGGTGCCGCCGAAACCCGTCTCCGACGAGCCGATCGAGTCCGTGATCACCCGGTTGGGCAGCAGTTCGAGCAGCTTCTCCTTGATGCTCGTCGAGAACAACGCGGCTGTGCTGGCCAGCAGGAACAGCGACGAGAGGTCCAGCGAATCGGAGCCGTCGCCTTCCTTCTGAATCGCCTGCAGCGTATCGAGCAGTGGCCGGGCCATTGCGTCGCCGGTGAAGAACAGCAGGTTCACCTTGTGATCGTGAATCGCGCGCCAGACTTCGTCTGCGTCGAATTCCGGTGCCAAAACCGTGGTTTGGCCGGAGAAGATCGACATCCAGGTGGCAGATTGCGTGGCGCCGTGGATCATCGGCGGGATCGGGTAACGGATCATCGGCGGATTCTCCGCCGCGGCCTTGGCGAGGTCGTACTCGTCCTTGACGAACTCGCCCGTCGCAAAGTCGGTGCCGCCGAACAACACTCGGTAGATATCTTCGTGGCGCCACATCACGCCCTTGGGGAAGCCGGTGGTGCCTCCGGTGTAGAGCAGGTAGATGTCGTCGGCGCTACGGTCGCCGAAGTCACGCTCCGGTGAGCCCTGCGCGATCGCGGAGTAGAACTCAACCCCGCCGTATTTTCGGAAATCGCCGGAGGGGTCCTCTGTGCCGTCCTCAACCACCAGGACGGTCTTGACGTTCGGGGTCTCGGGCAACACGTTGGCGACTGGGTCGGCGTATCGACGTTCGTGCACCAGCGCGACCATGTCCGAGTTCTCGAACAGGTACTTAAGCTCGCCCTCGACGTAGCGGTAGTTGACGTTGACCAGGATGGCGCCGGCCTTGACGATGCCGAGCATCGCGATCACGATCTCGATGCGGTTGCGGCAGTACAGCCCGACCTTGTCGTCCTTCTTGACCCCCTGGTCGATGAGGTAGTGGGCCAGGCGGTTGGCCTGCTCCTCCAACTGGGCATAGGTGAGCTGGTCGTCACCGCAGATCAGGGCGACACGGTCAGGCACAGCGTCGATGGCGTGCTCGGCAAGATCAGCAATGTTCAGGGCCACGGAACCTAAACTAGAACGTGTTACATTTTCATTCAAGTCTGCGGCATCGACGCTGGAAGGCGGATACCCATGAGCGAGTCTGACGCTAGTATCTCGGCTGGTCCCGACGCCATCATTGAGCAGCGCGGACACACGTTGATCTTGACGCTGAACCGGCCCGAGGCCCGCAACGCGCTATCCACCGAGATGCTCTCGACCATGGTCGAGGCCTGGGACCGCGTCGACAACGATCCGGAGATCCGCAGCTGCATCCTCACCGGGGCCGGCGGCTACTTCTGCTCGGGCATGGACCTCAAGGCGGCCACGGCCAAGCCGCCGGGCGACTCGTTCAAGGACGGCAGTTACGACCCGTCGCGCATCGACGCGCTGCTCAAGGGCCGTCGGCTGACCAAGCCACTGATCGCGGCGGTTGAGGGACCGGCCATCGCGGGCGGCACCGAGATCCTGCAGGGCACCGACATCCGCATCGCAGGCGAGAGCGCCAAGTTCGGCATCTCCGAAGCCAAATGGAGCCTGTACCCGATGGGCGGGTCGGCGGTGCGGCTGGTCCGTCAGATCCCCTACACCGTGGCCTGCGATCTGCTGCTGACCGGCCGGCACATCACGGCCGCCGAGGCCAAGGAGATGGGTCTCGTCGGCTACGTCGTGCCGGACGGCTCGGCGCTGGAGAAGGCCCTCGAGATCGCCGAGGTAATCAATAACAACGGACCGCTCGCGGTGCAGGCGATCCTGAGGACGATCCACGAGACCGAAGGCCTGCACGAGAACGACGCGTTCAAGATCGATACCAAGATCGGCATCGAGGTGTTCCTCTCTGACGACGCGAAGGAAGGTCCGCTCGCGTTCAAGGAGAAGCGCGCCCCCAATTTCAGGATGAAGTAACGATTTCACCGCTGAGGTAACGGGCCCGGCACGCCCGGCGGGCAAGCTTGCCGCTGGTGGTGCGCGGGATGGCGCCCGCAGGCACGAAGCGAACATCGAACACCGTCAGCCCATGTTTGCGTGACACCATCGAACGAATCGCCTCGATCGCAGGTTGCGGATCGTCTCGGGCCGTACCCGCCGCCCGCTCGGCGACGATCACCAGGTGGTGACGGTCGTCGGAGAATGCCGCCACGTAGCCCCGTCGCACCATTGGCGACGCCTCCGCTGCGGTGGCCTCGATTTCGTGCGGATAGTGGTTCACACCGTCGATGATCACGAGGTCCGCGATTCTGCCGGTGACGTAGAGCTCATCGTCCAGATACACCCCAAGGTCCCCCGTGCGCAGCCACTCTCCTGCGACCGGCGCACCGTGCGCGTGACTTTCTGCGGGCAGGCGGGACTTTAGACGGGCGCCGAACGCTCGGCGGCTTTCGTCGGGCCGACCCCAATAGCCCCGACAGACGTTGTCACCGTGTAGCCAGATCTCGCCGACCCTGCCGTCGGACAACTCCTCGCCGGTGTCGGCATCGACGATTACGGCCCACTGACTTCGCGCCACCTGGCCGCAGGACACGTGCGCCACGGCGTCGGGGCCGACGGCCGCGGTCCGCGCCGCTCTACCGCCGGCTAACTGTTCACGGTCGAAGTAGGTTACGGTCGGCTCTGCGCTCGGCCCGATGGTCGAAACGAAGAGCGTGGCCTCGGCGATTCCGTAGGAAGGCTTGAACGCCGATCGCGGTAAACCGAAGGGCGCGAACGCCTTATCGAAGGACCGGATCGCATCCATGCTCACGGGTTCGGACCCGATGATCAACACGACGTTGCGCAGGTCGACACCGTCACCCTGGTCGGGCAGTCCGCGATGAGCGGTCCATTCATAGGCGAAGTTCGGCGCGGCGGTGATGACGCGGCCTTCGCGCGATCCCGCCGACAACGCGTGAATCCACCGCTGCGGCCTGCGGATGAATGCGGTGGGCGCGATCAATGTCGAGTGGCCGCCGTACACCGCCGGGAAGCCGATCATAGACAAGCCCATGTCGTGATAGAGCGGTAACCAGCTGACGCCGTGGGTGTTTCGATCCAACAGATCGATCGAGAGGATCATCTGCAGCAGATTGGTGCCGACCGCCCGGTGGGTGACCTCCACGCCGACAGGAGGCCGCGTCGCGCCTGAGGTGTACTGCAGGTGAGAGACGTCCGCGACGTCGATCGCCACCGGCGTGAAAGCCTCCGCCGCCGAGTCGGGTATCTCATCGATGACGATGACATGCGGCCTCCTGGCGGACGGAATCGTGGCCAGGAACGCTTCCACCGCATCCCTGACGGCTTTGGTCGTCAGCACGACAGTTGGCTGGGCGTCGTTCAGCGCCGTTTCGAGACGCTCGACATGGCCGGGCAATTCGGGCGCAAACAGCGGCACCGCAATGGTTCCGGCCTTCACCGCCGCGAAGAACCCTGCGATGTAATCGAGACCCTGTGGCGCCAGGACCGCAACCCGATCGCCGCGACCGGTGAGCTGTTGAACACGCGCACCAATGGCTTTCAGCCGAACCCCGAGTCGCACCCAGGTGATCTCGCTGGGCTGCCCCACGTCCGAACTGGTGAAGTCGAGGTAACGGTAGGCCACCGAGTCGCCGACGTTCGCGATATTGCGATCGATGAGCGAGATCAGCGTGACCCCAGGCGGCAAGACGATGCCGCCGTCGGCGTCGAGGCAGTCCTCGATCTGCAACAGCCCTGCCATGACCGCAGTGTATGCACCGCGGCGAGCTATGACCGCGACCTGTGACGGATCTCGCTACCCGGCAACCACTGGCTTGGTCGGGGTGAATTTCACCGGCATCGACTCAAGACCGCTGACGAAGTTTGCCGGGCGCAGCGGCAGCTCGTCGTCGGAAGCCAGTCGCAGGTCCGGCAGCCGCTGCAGCACTCGGCTGGTCATATTGACCAGCTCGATGCGAGCCAACTGGTTGCCGAGGCAGAAATGCGTGCCGAAACCAAATGCCAAGTGGCTGTTCGGGTCCCGCTGCACCCGAAAGTTGTCCGGATCGCCGAAGACGACTTCATCGAAGTTCGCCGACTCGAACATCAGCATGACCTTCTCACTCTTGTGCAGCTGCGTGCCGTGGAATTCGGTGTCTGCAGTCAGCGTGCGACACATGTTCTTCAGCGGTGACGTCCAGCGGAGCATCTCCTCGATTGCGCCGGGAAGCAGGTCAGGATCGTTCCGCAGCAGATCCCACTGCTCGCGGTGGCCTATCAGCTGTTCGGTTCCACCGGAGATCGTGTGGCGCGTCGTTTCGTCGCCGCCGACGAGGATCAGCAGGGTCTCTTGGAGGATGTCGTCGTCGGTCAGCCGCTGACCATCGACCTCCGAGTGCACCAAGATGCTGATCAGATCCTCGGTCGGCTCGGCGCGCCGCTGCTCGATCTTGCTGCGCGTGTAGTCGTTGTACGCCACGAAGGCATCCATCGTGACCTGCATGTCGGCCTCGGAGATACTGGAACTGAGGCGACTCACTAGGTCGTCGGACCACTTCAGAAACATCTCTCGCTCGTCTGGGCGCACACCGAGCATGTCGCCGATCACCGCCATCGGCAGCGGTGCGGCGATGTCCCGAACGAAATCACATTCGCCGCGCTCGCACACCGCGTCGATGAGCATGTCGCATAGCCTGCCGATCGACGATTCCTTGTCCTTCAACCGCTTTCGCGTGAAGCCGGCGTTGACGAGCTTGCGCCGCAACAGATGTTCGGGATCGTCCATGTCGATCATCATCGGCAGACCCGGTGTATCGGGACGGATGCCGCCGGCGTTCGAGAACAATTCTGGATTGCGCTCAGCATCGATTACGGCCTGGTACGTCATTGCGGCCGCCAACCCATTGCGGTCGCGGAACACGGGCTCGTTGGCCCGCATCCAGCGGTACGCCTCGCGGGAGACGGGGCGGTTGGCGTAGAAATCGCCGTCGGTCAGATCCACATCTGGCTTGGTCGTCGTCACGAGATCTCCTCAGCGTCGCCGAACGACATTTCGACGTTCGGTGCGGAAGTCGACAGCATCGCCCACTTGGGCAGGCCAAGCGCCGCAAGTTCTTTGGCGTAGGGGTGGTCGCCGAGCCGCAGCTGCGCCCCGCCGGGCCTATAACGCGAACCGACCGTCGACATCACGAAGGGAGTCTCCAACGTGCGACCGTCGCGATGGGCATACGAGCGCAACTCCTGCTGGCGGTTAGTGAGCGCCGATGGAACCGGGAGGCCGGGACGGAATTCCATGTCGACCACGAGCTGACCGTCGATGCTCACGTCGAAGGCAAACCGATCCGCATCATGAACCGTGAAGTCGGACATGACTTTCGGAAAGCCCCAAATCGTGCGGCCCGCTTCCAGAGTGAAGGTCTGATCGACCAGCATGTGGTGAATAAACACAGACTGCAAAGAGCGTGGTCCGGACACCTTGGACCGGGGCGGGCTGACCATCACGCTGGTGCTGAATTCGTGGTACTCGCCGAGATCGCCGTCTATGAAGTGCGCGAGGATCAGCGCGACGGCCGCACGGCCAGGTAGATAGCGGGCCGCCCGCAGGCCGCTGTAGTCGATCATCCGCTGCGCGGCGTCGGCATCTACGGAGAACATCGCCATGTGTTGTGTCGCCTTGCGGACCTTGACCGGCATAGTGAGCACGGTGCCGGCGATGGTGTGCTGCGAAGCAGTCATCCGGCCAATCTAGAACGCGTTCTAATCGCGAGGCAATAGCCGATCAGACCAACGTGGCGAGTTCCCTGATCTGCTCGGGCGACCGGGCGGACACGACCATCGTCGTCACGCCTACGGCCTCCCACGCGGCGACCTGCTTACGCACGTAGTCGATGTCACCGACGATCGCGGCGTCGTCCACCAGTTCGTCGGGTATGACCTTGGACGCCTCGTCCTTGCGGTCGCTGCGGAACAGCTCGGTCACGTCGTCGACGACCTCGGCGTAGCCCATCCGGCGGTACACGTCGGCGTGGAAGTTGGTGTCTTCGGACCCCATACCCCCCATGTACAGCGCTAGATGCGGCTTCATCGCGGCCAGCGCGGCCGCCCGGTCCTCGGTGATGACGATGTTGGCCGTCGCGCAGATCTCGAAGTCCTTGCGGCTACGTCGTGCACCAGACCGGGCGAAACCCTCGTCAAGCCATTCGTTGTACGTCTCGCCGAGCCGCGGCGAGTAGAAGATCGGCAGCCAGCCGTCGCAGATCTCGGCCGCCAGCGCGACGTTCTTGGGCCCCTCGGCGCCCAGCATGATCGGGATGTCCGAGCGCAGCGGATGGGTGATCGGCTTGAGACTCTTGCCCAGTCCAGTGGTGCCCTCGCCGGTCAGGGGCAGCGGGTAGTGCGGCCCGTCGCTGGTCACCGGCGCCTCGCGGGCCAGCACCTGCCGCACGATGTTGATGTACTCCCGGGTGCGGGCCAGCGGTTTAGGAAAGCGCTGCCCGTACCAACCCTCGACGACCTGCGGCCCCGAGACTCCCAGCCCGAGAATGTGCCTGCCGCCGGACAGGTGATCCAGTGTCAGCGCCGCCATCCCGCACGCAGTCGGGGTGCGCGCCGACAGCTGCACCACCGAGGTGCCCAGCCGCACCCGGCTCGTCGCCGAGCCCCACCAGGCCAGCGGCGTGTAGGCGTCCGACCCCCACGCCTCGGCGGTGAACACCGCGTCGAAACCGGCCTCCTCGGCGGCGGCGACCAGTTCAGGTGCGTTCTCCGGCGGCTGCGCGCCCCAATATCCCAGCTGGAGTCCGAGCTTCATCTGATCGCCTCTCGACCTGTCCTTGAAACCATTCTTAGAACCTGTTCTACTCGATGCCGTGACCACCAGCCAAAGCAGCCCGGTGCAGATCGATCGGCACGAGCCGCCTCTGTCGGCACCGCTGAAGCTGTCCTTCGACTACACCCGTTCAGTCGGACCACTCCTTAGCCAGTTCTTCACCGCCCTGCGCGAACGACGGATCGTCGGCGTGCGCGGATCGGACGGGCGGGTGCATGTGCCGCCGGCCGAATTCGACCCCGTCACGTATGAACGATTGACCGAGATCGTACCGGTGGCAAGCGTCGGAACCGTGGTGTCGTGGACCTGGCAGTCGGCCCCCCTGGAGGGCCAGCCGCTGGACCGGCCGTTCGCCTGGGCGCTGATCAAACTCGACGGCGCGGACACCCCGCTGCTGCACGCGGTCGATGCGACCTCCGCCGACGCCATCAACACCGGCGGCCGGGTGCATGCGCACTGGGCCGACCAGCCGGTCGGCGCGATCACGGACATCGCTTACTTCGCACTGGGTGACGACGCTGAACCCGAGGGCTCGGCCGACGACCGCGATCCGGTCACGATGCTTGTGGTCCCGAGCAGCATCGAGATCCAGCACACCGCGTCGCTTCCCGAGAGCACGTTCCTGCGCGCGCTGGCGGAGGGGAAGCTGCTGGGCGCGCGGACCGGCAAGACCGGGAAGGTGTACTTCCCGCCGAAGGAAGCCGATCCCGCCACCGGCCACGAGCTCCACGAGTTCGTCGAGCTTCCCGACAAGGGCACAGTCACCACGTTCGCGGTCATCAACATCCCGTTCGCCGGACAGCGCATCAAGCCGCCGTACGTCGCGGCGTACGTGCTGCTAGACGGCGCCGATATCCCGTTCCTGCACCTGGTTACGGAGATCGACGCCTCGGACGTCCGGATGGGCATGCGCGTCGAAGCCGTGTGGAAGCCCCGCGAGGAATGGGGCCTCGGCATCGACAACATCGACCACTTCCGGCCGACGGGTGAGCCCGACGCCGACTACGACTCCTACAAACACCACCTGTAAAGGCTTTTTCGATGACTGACATTGCAGTGGTGGGGTTCGCGCACGCACCCCACGTACGCCGCACGGACGGCACCACCAACGGCGTGGAGATGCTGATGCCCTGCTTCCACCAGCTCTACGACGAACTGGGCCTCAAGCAGACCGACATCGGCTTCTGGTGCTCCGGATCCTCGGACTACCTTGCCGGACGCGCCTTTTCGTTTATTTCGGCGATCGACTCGATCGGCGCGGTGCCGCCGATCAACGAGTCGCACGTCGAGATGGACGCGGCATGGGCCCTCTACGAGGCCTACATCAAGCTGCTGACCGGCCAGGTCGACACCGCGCTGGTCTACGGGTTCGGCAAGTCCTCGGCGGGCACGCTGCGCCGGGTTCTGGCACTACAGACCGACCCGTACAACGTCGCGCCGCTGTGGCCCGACTCGGTGTCGATCGCGGGCCTGCAGGCCCGGTTCGGGCTGGACGCAGGCAAGTGGACTGCCGAGCAGATGGCCCAGGTGGCGCTGGATTCCTTCGCGGCGGCCGAACGGACCGATTCGGAGAAGGCTCCGGATTCCTCTGACGAGGCTAAGTCCATCTCCGAGCTGCTCGCCCGGCCCTACTTCGCGGACCCGTTGCGCCGCCACGACATCGCTCCAATCACCGATGGTGCGTCGGCGATCGTGCTCGCTGCGGGCGACAAGGCCCGCCAGCTGCGCGAGAATCCGGCCTGGATCACCGGTTTCGAGCACCGCATCGAAACGCCGGTGCTTGGTGCACGAGACCTGACAGCGTCACCATCGACGGAGGCGTCGGCCAAGGCGGCCACGGGCGGTGACAGCGGCTCCATCGAGGTCGCCGAGATCTACGCGCCGTTCACCCATCAGCACCTCATCCTGACCGAGGCCATTGGGCTTTCGTCGTCGACGAAGGTGAATCCGTCCGGCGGCGCGCTGGCGGCCAACCCGATGTTCTCGACGGGGTTGGAGCGCATCGGCTTTGCCGCGCGACACGTCTTCGACGGCTCCGCGCAGCGGGTACTCGCACACGCCACGAGCGGTCCTGCACTGCAACAGAATCTCGTCGCCGTCCTGGAAGGGAAATAGAAATATGGCCGGCGCATCTCAAAAGAACCGAGCTGCGGTGCTCGGCACCGGGCAGACGAAGTACGTCGCCAAGCGGCACGATGTTTCGATGAACGGCCTGGTGCGCGAGGCCATCGACAAGGCGCTGGCGGACTCGGGTTCGACGTTCGACGACATCGACGCGGTCGTGGTGGGCAAGGCGCCAGACTTCTTCGAGGGCGTGATGATGCCCGAGCTGTTCATGGCCGACGCGGTCGGTGCCACCGGCAAGCCGCTGATCCGCGTGCACACCGCGGGGTCGGTCGGCGGTTCGACGGCTGTGGTGGCCGCCAGCCTGGTGCAGTCGGGCAAGCACCGCCGCGTGCTGGCGATGGCATGGGAGAAGCAGTCGGAGTCGAATGCCATGTGGGCGTTGAGCATTCCGGTCCCGTTCACCAAGCCGGTGGGCGCCGGCGCAGGCGGTTACTTCGCGCCGCACGTGCGGTCGTACATTCGTCGCTCGGGTGCGCCGAATCACATCGGCGCGATGGTGGCGGTTAAGGACCGGCTCAACGGCGCCAAGAACCCGCTGGCGCACCTGCACCAGCCCGACATCACACTGGAGAAGGTGATGGCGTCCCAGATGTTGTGGGACCCCATTCGTTTCGACGAGACCTGCCCGTCCTCCGACGGCGCCTGCGCGATCGTGATCGGCAACGAGGACATCGCTGACAAGCGCGTCGCGGAAGATCACCCCGTCGCGTGGATCCACGCCACCGCACTGCGCACCGAGCCGCTGGCCTACTCCGGCCGCGACCAGGTCAACCCGCAGGCCGGCCGTGACGCCGCCGAGGCGCTGTGGAAGGCCGCCGGGATCACCAGCCCGATCGACGAGATCGATGTGGCCGAGATCTACGTGCCGTTCTCGTGGTTCGAGCCGATGTGGCTGGAGAACCTCGGGTTTGCGCCCGAAGGCGAGGGCTGGAAGCTGACGGAGGCGGGTGAGACCGCGATCGGCGGGCGGATACCGGTTAACGCGTCCGGCGGTGTCCTCTCGTCCAATCCCATTGGCGCGTCGGGAATGATCCGGTTCGCCGAGTCGGCGATTCAGGTGATGGGCAAGGCGGGCGACCATCAGGTCGAGGGTGCCCGCAAGGCGCTCGGCCACGCCTACGGCGGCGGATC
>DASQCE010000463.1:0-2359 GCA_035634855.1 Mycobacterium sp. | reverse complement strand
CCTCGGGCGTCGCCGCGGCGGTAAATCGGTGGCACCGGACAACCATTGCGGCGGCGAATCCGCCCGCGACAGAACCCCTGCCGCCTGCCGCGCAGCGCCAAGCGCCACATACTCTCCCGGTGTCGGCACCTGAACCGGTTGCCGAAGATGGCCAGCGCGATCCGGCGGACCGCTGCCGAGCGTGCGCCACCGCCGACCGGCAGGTTTGGCCAGAGCCCAGTGTGCGCTCAGGGCGGGTGAGGGGGCTTCCCGCCTGAGCGCCTGAACGGAACAGCCGTCAGTGGTGGCCGCCGTGGTGGAACAGCAACCCGCCGCCGTATCCGAAGAACGGGTATTGCTGCTCGCCGGACTGCAGCGCCGCAGCCCCAGGCTGAGTGGTGATCTGCGCGTTGCCCGGCGACTGGACCACTGTCGCCGCGCCGGTGTCTGTGGTAGTGGACGCGGCTGCGGCGAGCGGTGCTAACCCGATCGCTGCCGCCGTGGCGACCATGGCAACTGGTGCGATGTAGCGAATTTTCATGAGTGTCCTCCTTGATCAGTTGGGCGTCCCAGCCGCTTGATGGATCAGGCGCCGTAGAAACTGAACGTTCAGTTTCACTACTACTCGGTCAAACGCAAGACTGGACGCATTGCATTCAAGCTGCGTAGTGATGTCAGCCACTCCGTGCGAGACCGCGCATCGCCGCGTCGATGCCCGCGTCAGCAGCTCGCGATGCCCGACCACTTCCCGAGTGTCGCCCGCTACGGGACGCTCTCGGATGGAGACTGTGTTGCGGATCTGGCCGCGCCGTAGGAGGACCGCTTACCGAGCGGCCGTGGATCGGACGATCGGTGCGCAGACGGTGGAACATGCTGGCGTCAAACACTATCCGCGAGGTCATATACAGATCGCGGTAGATCGATTCATGAGAGATCCGCATCGCCACGTCTTCGCGAAACTCCTGTCGCAGCCACTGGGCGATCTGTTGCGGTGACCAGTGGCAGGACCACGGGCTGGTGTTCGCCTCCGAGTTCGGCACGCCGGTCGACCCGCGCAACATCCTGCGGACGATTCAGGTCGCGGCGCAGAAAGCGGGCATGTCCGACATCGGGGTGCACACGCTGCGCCATAGTGCCGCCGTGGCCTCGCTTGAGACGGGAGTACACATCAAGGCCGTGGCTGACCTGCTGGGACACAGCTCGATCGCGATCACCGACGCCTTCCGTCGACATCGGCGGCCTCGAATACCGTGCCTGGGGTCGTCCGCAAGTTGTTGCGCCCGCCGCTTGCGAGCTGGTCAGCCTTTCCAGGGTGATTCGCCGGCATCCCAGCGGCGCTGAATGTCGGGGTAGAGGCTGTCTTGGTCGGTGGCGATAGCGTCCTTCACCTGGCGGGTCCAGTCGTCGGTCAACACCTCGGATAGTCCTTTCTCGACCGCGTCGATCGTTTGCGCGGCGACCTCGCGCGGCGAGATCTTGGAATTTTCCACGGTGGCCGCCATGTCGGTGTCGATCCACCCAGCGTGTACTCCGACGACTAGGGTGCCCTGGTGGTGCAGCTCCACCCGTAGCGCGTTGGTCAGCGCCCACTCGGCGGATTTGGACGCGCAATAGGAGGCGTTGAACGGTGCGGCAAACCAACTCACCACCGACAGCATGTTGACCAGCGCGCCGCCGCCGGCCGCGGCCAGCACCGGGGCGAACGCCCGAGCCATCGCCAGGGTGCCGAAGTAGTTCGTCTCCATCTCGGTGCGCGCAGCCGACATGTCGGGCGCGGATACAAACGGTGTCTGCAGCATCGCGCCGGCGTTGTTGATCACCAGCGACACGTCGGTGCAGTCGCGAGCGGCCGCGGCGATATCGCCTGGGTTGGTGATGTCCAATCGCACAGGCACGACGCGGGTGTCGGTCACTTCGATGGTGCTGGGATCACGCGCACCTGCATACACTTTGGCGGCGCCGGCGTCGAGAAGTACCTGCGTGAATTCCTTACCCAACCCGCGGTTAGCCCCGGTGACCAGTGCCGTGATGCCATCGATCTGTCGAGCCAGTAGATCTGTCATCGGAGTGCTCCTCTCGTTGCATTGCGGTCAACGCGGTCCACCTGGCGGTTCATCCGACTCGCTGAGACCTTTTCGCGCACGATCGATACCTTCCGGGTAAAGGTCGTCGGCCCCGGGGTGTTTACCCAGGTAGAGCGAATTTGCCACGTACTACAGCGTTCCATGTCACAATACCGGCATGAACGACGATTTGCCGGACCTCGCCGAACTGCTGCCGTCCTGGCGGCGTGCGATGGGTGGGGCCAACCGCTCCCCCGCCACGATCGCGCTCTACACCGCCGGGGTGAAGGCGTTTTTGCGCTGGTGCGCCGACTCGA
>DASQCE010000462.1:0-2539 GCA_035634855.1 Mycobacterium sp. | reverse complement strand
CGACGACCATGTCCCGTCGCGTCGGATCCGTTCCAGGCTCGCATTGACCGCGCGTACCAAATCGTCCTGAGACTTGTTGATCCCGATACCGTACGGTTCGGCCTCCAGGCTCGGCCCGACGATGTGCAGGTTGGGATCCTGTACGGCCATGCCGGCCAGGATCGTATTGTCGGTGCTGGCCGCGTCCGCCTGACCCTGCTGAAGCGCGACCAGGCAGTCGTCCCAATTCTGAACGGCGAGCAGGGTTGCCGTTGGCGCGACCCGGGAGACGGTGGCCAGAGATGTGGTGTCCACCTGCGAGCAGACCCGCTTGCCGGCCAGGTCGGCCGGTCCCTGCACCGGAGAATCCTTCGGTACCAGCAGCCGTTGGCTCGCCTCGAAGTACACGGTAGAGAACGCTATCTGCTCCGCTCGCGCACAGGTGACCGTCAACGCCTTAGCGACGATGTCGACGGTCCCATCTTGCAATGCACCGACGCGCTCCGGCGATGTCAGCAGGCGGAACTCCACCTTGTCGGGATCGCCGAGTAGGTCGCGGGCCACCTCTCGGGCGATGTCGATGTCGAAGCCCTGCAGTTCGCCGGACACCGGATCGCGAAAGCTGAACAGATTGGTGCTCTGGTCCACACCGGCGATCAACCGGCCGCGGCGCTTTATCGCCTCCACGGCGGGGCCGCCCGCGGTGGACGGGCGCAGACTGGCTGTGGCGTCGCAGCTTTCGACGGCCGCACCGGACGCGTACGGCACCGTGGTGGCGCCGCTGGGCATCGGCAGCGTGGTACGCGTTGCGGACACCTCGGCCAGCGGCTGCACCGTGGAACAGCCGGCAAGTAGGATGACCGCAAGCCCGAGAGCCGTTCCAATCGTGCGCATCAGTGGTACTCGCTTAGTCGTGGAGCGATACCGGCAGCCACCGCCAGCGCCGCCAGCACACTGATGGCCGCCGCGCCGGCCGGAAGCAGGTTCAGCGCGGTGTAGGCATCCGTGATCCCGCCGCGCTGCCGATCGCGCAGTTCAATGATGTCGTCCCGTAATGCGCTGTCCAACTTGGTGAACTGCGCCGTCGAGTGCTGCGGCGCGTCATCTCGCGCGATCGCCACGGCGCCGCCAAAGTCACCGCCGGCCAGCTTGCGTCGGATCTCGTCATGGGAGCGCATCCAGCCGCGCAGCGCGTCCGCCGCCCCGTTAACCCGGTGTTCGTCGAGCAGCCACCCGATCTGTGCGGTCCGCTCATCGAATCTGATGTCGGACAGAGTGTCGGAGCCCCGTTTGAGCAGTCCGAGGATTTCATCCGAACGGGCCTGCTGAGCGAGGATCCGCGCGCTCACCGCGGTGTCCAGCGGCTCACCGCCGTGCGTCCGCGCACTGGTGGCGGCCTGCGTCGCCACCAGCCCGGCCACCGTCAACCACACCACGAGCACCGCCATCAGTACCGACGCCAGCACCAGACCGGGGTTGAGCCAACGATGGCTGCGCCGAGCCAGCGAAACCTGCGCAAGCAACAGCAGCGCCAGCACCAGCACCGCGGCGGCGATCACGACACGCGACGGACCTGCGGAGCGTTCCGACGCGATGACGGCACCGGATTGACTCGCGTACAACCGTTCGGCGGCCGGCATGATGTCCTGCTGCATCAGCGTGGACGATTCGCTGAGGTAAGCGACGCCGATCGGGCGACCAGCGCGGTTGTTCGCGCGAGCAGTGGCAATCATCCCGGTGTACACCGCCAGCTGGTTCGAGATGTCGGTAAGCAGCGTCAGCGAGTGGATATCGTTGGGCGACACGCCGTTCGAGGCGGTGACCAGGCCGGCGGACGCCTGTCCGATCGCGGCGTCGTAGCGATCGCGGACGTCCTGCGGTTCGACGCCGCCGGACAGGAACGCGGTGGCCGCGGTCGTGTTGGCAAACGAGACAGCGCCGTAGATCCGTTGTGCTGCATCGGCCAGCGGTTCGGTGTGCGATCGCAGGGACTCCAGCTGGCCTTGCCGGTCGGAAACCGTCTTCGACGCGATCGCACCGACGGCGAGCAACGCCGCGACCAGAACGACGGCCACCAACGCCAACCGGCCCGGCGTGGCTCTGAGGAAGTCGACGACCGGCCGGTCTGATTCCTCGGGAGCGACAAGCAGGGACTCGTCGAGTGTTTGCGTCCGCTGGTGCGCCAGCTCACCGCTGTGCACTCGACATCACCTCATCGCACGTTGGGCCTGGACCAGCCTCCATCCAGTGCCGATGGATCGCACGGTAGCCCTCGGAAGGGCATTGCGGGGGTAGTTGCCACAGTCAGCATGTCGCTCGCGCCGGGCCCTTCCGTTCCTGCGGCCCTTGCCTGCGAACTGTCGCCGTTCAGCGGCTCGACAGCGAACAGAAAACATGCTCTATGTAGGTGGGCCGGACTTCAGCCTGGAGAACTTCAACACCGACGACGTGGGGTATTGATAGGTGGTCAAGCCCGTGTAGGTGCTCGTGGGGCCTACCCCGTCAACTCTCGCAATTCGCACAACCCATCCAAATCCGTTAGCGACGCTAATGTTCCCAA
>DASQCE010000461.1:0-7128 GCA_035634855.1 Mycobacterium sp. | reverse complement strand
GGGTCTTGTGTTCCTTGTCTTTGTTGGCGAGTTCGGCGAGATACGCGTTGTACTCTCGCAGCGCTGCGTCGTCGTCGGAAGGCGTTGCGGCCTTGGGTCTTTCGGGCAGAATTCCAGAGGGGATCTCGGTTACGGTGTCGTGCTTGCGCGGCTCGGGCGGCGCATCCTCGTAGCGGACGAACTTGTAATAGGCATAGAAACAGAACCCGGCGAACAGCGGCCATTGCAGGGCGTAGCCCAAGTTCTGGAATGAGCCCGACGCCGACTCGAAGCGGGTCCACTGCCACCAGGCCAGACCGAGGCAACCTGCGGCGGCGACGACCACCAACGCGATCAGCGCTGGTCTCCTACGCCGTGTAGTGGACACTATTCAACGGTACCGCGCGGTCCTTGGGCCCGACGAATTTGTCGAGGCGGGCGGTGGCCGCTTTGCGGTAGATGGAGACGATGTACTTGGACGACCGAGTCCACGGGATGTCGAGAGCGTCGAGTGCCGCCGTGAACAGTCCCAGGATGTCTTCGGACCGATTGGAGAAGTGATACCGGACGCTCATGACGCCGCGGTCGTTTGCGACGACACGACAGCCGTCACTGTGGATGAGTCCCAGGATGAATTCTTCGGTTGCCTGGTCGACGAGCGCTTGCTGCCAGGGCTCGAGTCGAATCGCGCGCTTGTGTTTCCTGCCCGGGCCGTGCTGGGGAAACAGGCACGGCCAATGCTTGGAGTACAGCGAGACTTCGACGCAGCCTTTCGGCAATGAACGAACTGCGGCCCGCTGGCCTGACATGAGCAGGTCGATTGCGTCGCCGCATCGACCGATGATCGCCGGATACTTCTTGTCCAGCACAATCCTTAGCTTCCAAACTCGGCGGTCCCGTGAGATGCAACCGTCGCCGAGATACAAGCCAAGCAAGTAGCAGTATGGAGCTGCCAACAGCGCAGCGAAGTTGTGAACAACGCCGCACGGCGTATTGCCGTCGAGCCTCGGCCGGCGCTGGGGACGACACCGCCAGTCCCGCACGGTTGGCCGTGGTATGCCAAGTTGACGTGCGATAGCACAGTCATTGATACCAGCTGCAATGAGGCGCTTGGCCGCGTCAAACTGCTCTGCTGATCGCATGGCCCAAAGCTAGTTCGCGCCGCCGACAGATCCGTCGGCGCGCGAAACGGTAGTATCGGCTCGCTGCGGGCGTGGCGAAACTGGTTTACGCGCGGGCTTTAGGTGCCCGTGTTCGAAAGAACATGTGGGTTCGAATCCCACCGCCCGCACTCTCTGTCACTGAGCCTCAGCTCCGTTTGGCGAAGTAGCGCTCGCCGCCGGCCGGTATTCGCCCAAAACCCGCCTTCAGCGCTGGGGCCAACAGCTTCACCGGAAACGAGAACGCGCCTTTCGGTTCGATCGCCACGACCCACGTGAACACGGTCGCATCACCGTCGGGTTCGACGATGTAGTCCTCGGCGAAGCGTCGGAATAGCGGAATGCTCGACTCGTATGCATAGAACGCGTGGCTCTTGCCCTCGTCCCATCGGAAATACCGCTCGCGCATGGTTGATCCGCCGGGGGCGGCGACCTCGCGCGTGGTGCCGACGCCGAACGGTCGCGGCGAGGTCCAGGTGACCTTCTTGATCGACGGGCCCCACGCGGCGAGCGACACGTCCGAGGTCAGCTGTTCCCAGACCTGCTCGGGTGTCGCGGTGAACCGCTTCTGATAGCGGAACACATGAGGAGCAGAAGCCAAGAATTCGTCATCGGCGGGTTCGAGCGGATACCAGCGCGTCATAACTGATCATCTTTGCAGTTCGAGTCACGCCTTTCGGACTGGAACTCCATTCCGCTCCGCCAGGCACCGCAACTGCTTCAGGGCGAACCGGCGGCCGCGGCCGGCTTGGGGGATCAGAACGCCCGCCCAAACGCCCTCCGCACCTGGATCACACAGGCTTGCTTGTGCACTCATCGACGGCAGCCCATTGGGGACCACCGTCTTCGATACCCTCGCGTCGTTCGGCATCGCCCGGTGGAACTAACGCAGTGAACGCGCTGAAATGCGCCCCGACATCGATCTCACGTGGGCCGCACTCAACTCACTCGTGCTGGCTCTGGGCACCCTCATCCCGCGCGGCCGTGTCGAGCGGCAGCTGCCCGAGGCTGTTTCGCCGTCCAGGAGACGAGTAGCTACCCGACTTTCATCTCGCCCATCTCGGACCACCCGGTGGCGTCGATGGTCTGACTGATGATCTTCGGCGTGGAGGCCAGCGCCTGGGGCATTTCGGTGATGGCCTTCTTGAAATGCTCGCTGTTGACATGTACGCCGCCGGCCTCCGCATCCCGGAAGCCTTCCACCAGAACGTATTCCGCCGGGTCGTCCAGGCTGCGTGACCAGTCGAACCAGAGGTTTCCGTCCTCGGCGCGGGTGCCCTCGGTGAAGTCGGCTACCAGGTCCGGCCAGCGCTCGGTCCATTCCGGTTTGGTTTCGAACTTGACGACTATAAAAATCATGAGCAGATCTTCCTTTTACGGAGTGAGGATGGCCCGGCCGCGGACATGGCCCGAGTCCAGGTCGTCGATGGCGGATTGGAAATCGTCGAGCCGGTATTTCTGCGTGTGCAGGTTCACCGCGCCCCGTGCCGCGAGTGCCATCAGGTCGCACAGGTCGTTGTAGGACCCAACCAGGTTTCCGATGAAGTTGATCTCGGTGGAGACGATATCGATCGTTGGCACGTTGATGTTCTCGCCGTAGCCCACGACGTGGTAATCGCCTGCGCGATGCAGCATCCGCACACCCTCGCTGGTGGCCCCGCCCTCGCCGACGAAGTCGACGACGGCCTCGGCGCCGTTGCCGCCGGTAAGCTCGAGCACCTGGTCCACCTGGCTGCCGTCGGCAAGCACACCGTGGTCGGCGCCGATCGACTCTGCGAGTTTCAACGCCTCGGCGTTACGGTCGACGACGATCAACTCCGCAGCCCCCAACGCCTTCAGCACCTGAATACCGATGTGGCCCAGACCTCCTGCGCCGATTATCACGCACTTGTCGCGGGGAGTCAGGCGTCGCGCCGCTTTAGCCGCGGCGTGGTAGGCGGTCAGTCCGGCGTCGGCGAGCGCCGCAACATCCGAGGGCTCCAGCGAGTCATCGATCCTGACCACGCTGCGCGCCGACGTCTTCAAGTAGTCGGCGTATCCGCCGTTGGTGTCGATGCCGGGAAACGCGCTGGCCTCGCAGTGCACATCGTCGCCGGAGCGGCAGGCACGGCACAGCCCGCAGGTGATCAGTGGGTGCACGATCACCTTGTCGCCTTCGCTTACGTTGGCGACCGCCGATCCGACCGCGTCGACCCAGCCCGCGTTCTCGTGGCCGATTGTGTACGGGAGTTCTACGCCCGACTTCTCCGCCCACTGGCCTTCCAGGATGTGCAGATCGGTTCGGCATACCCCCGCGCCGCCGATCTTGACCACGACATCGAACGGTCCGATGGGCGTAGGTGCGGGCACCTCCTTCATCTCAAGGTTCTGGTGGTAGCCGACCACTTGCACGGCTCGCATCGTGCTCATCTGAGTGCTCCTTCTTTCGGGATGAGTGCTGGTTCTTCGGGATAGCGGGTACGTAGAAGCCCGCGGCAGAAGTGCGCGTTGCCGTCGATGGAAATCCGCGTCGAGCGCGCCCGCCGCAACGCGATCGGGACATCGCCGGGCGAGTAACCACTGCCCTCGTGATTCACCATCACCAAATCGCTTGGTGCCGTGGGCAATCCGAGTGCATGGCGTCGACGCAGCAAGGCCGCGGTGGTGTCGTCGTCTGGCAGATCGCCCAGACGGACCTCACCCAACGACGATTCGCCTTGCTGCGGGTCGGCCCGCAACAGCGCTGTGAGGCACCGCTCCATCGCCGCCGTATGGGCCTTCCGCTGGAACGTCTCCCGGAGGTCGTCGAGGCTCTCCTCCGCCTCGTGACCGAAGGTGCCTCGGTATCCGGCGCCTGCGGCCAGGCCGGCATTGATGATCTCCGAGTCATGATGGTCGTCCAGCTCGACGACGACGCGGCGCGTCCAATCCAGAGCGCTTAGAACGTCTTTCGCATCCGACGCCATCAGATAGGCGAAGTTTGGCGCGCAGAACGACGTCGGCAGCCGCAGGCTGCACTTGACGTTTCCGGCCGGCGTCACCACCAGCGAGCGTACAAAACCCAGATCGGTGATCGGCTCGTCGAGCTCGGGATCGACGACCGCCGACAGCGCCGCATACGCCTGGTGATACCGCGACTGCACGTCACGCCCCAACCAGGTTGTCGGCGCCGCGCGGCCCCACCGCGGGCTCGCCGGCTGACGGCAACTGCAGCTCAGCGGGCACCGGGATGTCGTACATCTTCGCGGCGTTGAGCCCGAGGATCTTCTTCTTCTGATCGGTGCTGATCGGCGCGTATTCGCCGAGGTCCTCGGGAATCTGGAAGTCGACGAACGCCTCGACCAGCCAGCGCGGCGTCCACAGCGCGTAGTCCGACGAGAATTGGATGCGGTCCTCGCCGATCCAGTACAGCAATTCGCCGATGATCTGCGCGAAATAGCGCGGGCGGGTGTGGATGAACGGCATCGCCACCGCAAGGCCGGCATGCACGTTCGGTTCCTGGGTGGCGATCCAGCAGAAGTCTTCCAACCGAGGCAGCCCGCAGTGCTCGACGATGAAATTCAGGTCGGTGAAGTCCGAGGCGACGTGATCGACGTCGGCTACATCAAAGGCGTCGCGGTCCAGCGGCCGGATCGTCGGGCCTTTGTGCACGTGAATGTTGCGGATGCCGAGCTCGCGGCAGAGCTCGAAATAGCGGTACGCCCATGGGTCGTCGAGCCGCCAGCCGCGCGAGTCGCCATGCCACTCGGCGGTGTAGAGCTTGACGCCCTTCAGGCCGAACTTCGCTGCGTCGTCCCGCAGGCGGTCCAGACCTGCCTCGCCGTTGCGCGGGTCGAAGTTGTGGTTGTAGGTCAGCTTGTCGGGATGCTTGGTGGCGAGTTCGGATGCCTCATCGGTCTGTCCGAAGCCTTTGTAGTAGAACTCGCCGAGGTAGGCCGGCTGGAAGATCGCGTGGTCGACGTAGCCGTCGTCGAACAGGTCCTTCATCAGTCGCTCGCCGCCCTGATAGAGGTACTCCTCGTAGCTCCACACCTCGGATTCCGGTGAGAGGTTGCGGTGGTAGTCGTAGAAGCAGTCGATGAACTGCTTGCCGTGGATGTTGCGCTGGTTCTCCGGCCGCGCGTCCCACAGGGCGATGTGGGCGTCGACGATGAAGTAGCTCGTGTCGTTTTTGCGGTACATGAGCGGGTCTTTCTTTGAGCGGCTACGTGTGACGGCTGTCACAACCTGCGGGCGACTCTAGGACCATCGATGCGTCCGACAGAGGTGTTGGGCGTCTCAATCTGAGACGCCGGCCCGCTGATTGCCTCGCCGCGTGCTGGCAGGCTTTGTAACGTGGATCACAGTGAGGTAGGCAGGTGTCCGACGATTTCGTAGACCGCGTTCGGCTGCACGAACTGGCAAACCGCGAGGCGAGCGGCTTGTCCCGACGACTGCTGGCGTCGTGGCAGCGCAGCGAGGATTACGGCGTCCCGCTGGAAGACATCGAACCGGTCTTCACCGGCACCGACGACCTGAGCTCGCTGTTCTTCCAGTGCGGTAACGAGGTGCTGGCCGACCTGCACAGCACGCTGGCCAACGAGCCGGTCAGCATGATGCTCACCGACGCTGAGGGTGTGGTCTTGTCGCGGTTGTCCGGTGACCACAGCCTGCTGAAGGCGCTCGATGACGTCCATCTGGCCCCGGGCTTCGGCTATGCGGAACGCGATGTCGGCACCAACGGCCTTGGCCTGGCGCTTGCCGACCGGGTGCCCACGCTGGTGCGCGCCGACCAGCACTACGCGCTGAGTCTGTGCACCTTCACCTGCGCCGCGGTGCCCGTGTTCGATCCTGCGTCGGGACGACTTGAGGGCAGCGTCAACCTGACGACCTGGTCGCAGTCCTCCAGCGATCTGTTGCTCGCGCTGGCCCGCTCTGCGGCCAGCAACACCACAGCGCTCATGCTCGCTCGCAGCAACGGGCGACACCCGCGGCAGACGCCGCGTGGTCAGGTTTTCCGCGTCGAGGTACCGCGGCTTGAGCCGGGATCGGGGACCCTGCACGCACTTTCGGATGCCTGGAACAGCGCGGTGGCCCGAGCCGAACACGCGATGACGAACGGCTCGATCGTGGCCGCGGTCGGTGAGCCTGGATCGGGCCGCGCCACGCTGCTGGCGCAGGCGGCGCGGCACGCCTATCCGCGTGATCGGATCTTGTCCGCGAGCGCACCTGCCCCCACCGATGTCCAGACGTGGCTTGGCTTGTGGACACCGGAACTCGGCAAGGCGCACACGGCGATGATCGTCCGGGATGTCGACATGCTGCCGATGTGGGTGGCCGACCGTCTCCGAGCTCTGGTGGCGCGTGGCGCGGAGTCGACGTACGTTCCGTTCGCGGTGACGGCGGAGCGGTTCGAGGACATCCCGACGGCACTGGCCGGTCTGGTGGACACGGTCGTTCCGGTGCCGCCGCTACGCGACCGTCCCGACGATGTGCTGCCGTTGGCGCAGCACATCGCGATGCGCGCGCGCGGTCGTGAGATCGGTATCACCCCGTTGGCGGCACGGGCGCTGAGGGATTACGACTGGCCAGGAAACGTCGACGAGCTGTCGCGGGTGGTCTCACACGCCGCGGTCCACGCCGACGTGATCGACATCGACCAACTGCCGCCGCAAGTGTTGGCGGGCAATACGCGCCATCTGTCCCGCATCGAGGCATTCGAGCGAGGCGAGATCGTTCGCGTCCTCAACGATGACGGGCTGACGATGGCAGAAGCCGCCGCTGAACTCGGCATGAGCCGGGCCACGCTCTACCGGAAAATCGCGCAGTACAACATCCATGTACCGCGCGAGCGCCGCTGACTCGATCAGCCGACGGGAATCTCCTGCTGGTCTTGCTCGTCGGCCTGGGCGCGGAAACACGCGATGCTGGCGGAGAAGCTGAGTAGAGCGACTGCTCCGGCCAGGGCGGCCACCATCGCATCGGAGGCACCCCAACTCGCCAGGCAGATCACCCCTGCGATCACCGCGAT
>DASQCE010000460.1:0-3657 GCA_035634855.1 Mycobacterium sp. | reverse complement strand
ACCTGGCGTCTGTCGTCACGGCGGCCCACGACAGCGGTGCCCTGGTCGCGGTCGCCGCCGATCTACTGGGCCTGGCCTTGCTGGTGCCACCCGGTGAGGTGGGCGCCGACATCGCCGTAGGCAGCTCGCAGCGATTCGGGGTGCCACTGGGCTTCGGCGGCCCGCACGCCGGCTACCTGGCGATCCGCAACGGGCTCGAGCGCCAGCTGCCCGGCCGGTTGGTCGGTGTCTCGATCGACGCAGACGGCCAGCCGGCCTACCGGCTCGCTTTGCAAACACGCGAGCAGCACATCCGGCGCGAACGCGCTACCAGCAACATCTGCACCGCGCAGGTGCTACTTGCGGTGATCGCGGGCATGTACGCCGTCTACCACGGCGCTGATGGCATCCGGCGCATCGCACAACGCACGCACCGCATGGCGGCGATCCTGGCGGCCGGTCTGCGGGAGAACGGCATCGAGGTTTCCAGCGCGCCATTCTTCGACACCTTGACGGCCCGCGTGCCGGGCGCTGCGGCGGATGTAGTGGCGGCCGCCCTCGTCGAAGGCATCAACCTGCGACTTGTCGACGCCGACAGCGTGGGCATCGCGTGCGACGAGACGACCCACCGCAACACCCTCGTCGCGGTCTGGCGTGCGTTCCGCCTCACCATCGGCTACCCCGACATCGACCGTCTGGACGAAACCACGCCCGACGCGTTGCCGGCGGTCCGGCGCACCAGCCCGTATCTGACGCACCCGGTGTTCTCCGCCCACCGCTCGGAAACCGAAATGCTGCGCTACCTGCGGCGGCTCGCCGACAAGGATTACGCGCTGGATCGCGGCATGATCCCGCTCGGGTCGTGCACGATGAAGCTCAACGCCACGACCGAGCTCGAGCCGATCACCCTGCCTGGCTTTGCCGACGTGCACCCGTTCGCGCCGGAAGGCCAGTACGACGGGTACCGCCACATCATCAACGATCTGGAGCACTGGCTCGCCGAGATCACCGGGTACGACGCTGTGTCACTGCAGCCGAATGCCGGATCCCAGGGCGAGTTCGCCGGTCTGCTCGCGATCCGTGGCTACCACCGTGCACGGGGCGACGAGCACCGGGACGTATGCCTGATTCCGGCCAGCGCACACGGCACAAACGCGGCCAGCGCGGTCATGGCCGGCATGCGCGTCGTCGTCGTCAAAACGGCTGGAGAAGCGGGGGAGATCGATTTCGACGACCTGCGCGCCAAGATCGCCAAGCACGCCGACGCCTTGGCTGCGGTGATGGTGACGTACCCGTCGACCCACGGCGTGTTCGAGGAGCACATCGCCGAGGTGTGTGCGCTCGTCCACGAGGCCGGTGGACAGGTCTACGTCGACGGAGCGAACCTCAACGCGATGGTTGGTCTGGCTCGCCCGGGTCAGTTCGGCGCCGATGTATCGCACCTGAACCTGCACAAGACGTTCTGTATCCCGCATGGTGGAGGCGGGCCGGGGGTAGGCCCGATCGGAGTGCGCGCCCACCTGGCGCCGTACCTCCCGAATCACCCGCTGCGCGCTGAGGCGGGGCCCGCCTCCGGCGCCGGGGCCATCGCGGAAGCGCCCTGGGGCTCGGCATCAATCCTGCCGATTACCTGGGCCTATCTGCGACTCATGGGGCCGGTCGGCCTGACCCGCGCGACCGGGGTCGCCATCCTGTCGGCCAACTACCTGGCGAAACGGCTGGGCGCCCACTACCCGGTGCTTTACACCGGCGCGCATGGCCTGGTGGCGCACGAGTGCATCCTCGACCTGAGGCAGATCACGCGGGAGACGGGTATCACGGTCGAGGACGTGGCCAAGCGCCTCATCGACTACGGATTCCACGCGCCGACCATGTCCTTTCCGGTCACCGGCACGTTGATGGTCGAGCCGACCGAGTCGGAGAGCCTCGCGGAGCTGGACCGATTCGTCGCCGCGATGATCGCCATCAAGGCTGAGATCGCGAAGGTCGCGTCCGGAGATTGGCCTCGGGAGGACAACCCGCTGGTCAACGCTCCCCACACGGCGTTGTGCCTGACCGAGAAGTGGGCCTACCCGTACACATTGGCCGAGGCGGCCTACCCCGATGGGGTCGATCCAGCGGCCAAATACTGGTCACCCGTCCGTCGCATCGACGGAGCGTACGGTGACCGCAACCTGGTGTGTGCCTGCCCGCCGGTGGCCGACTACGCCTGACCGGCCGATGGCATACCGTCGCCCGCCCAGCCACGTCGCAGGGCGGGCGAGCCGGTAGGGATCAGGACTTGCGGTGCGCGGCCGCGGCCAGCAACTCCTGACGACGTGCCGCGATGCTACGACCGTCGGGCAGGAGCTCTCCGGTGTCCTCGAACAGCACGACCCCATTGCAAAGGAGGCTCCACCCTTGCTCGGGGTGCGCGACGATGACATGTGCGGCGTCGCGGTCGAGCTGCGCGGCAGAGGGGCACGGCGGAGTGTGCGTGCACACGTGCGGCGCTGGGGCGGGTGGTGCAGTGATCATCTTTTTGTAGTTCCCCGTAATCGCTTGCAGGTTGTTCTTGCAACGTCAAGTGTGCTCCGTGTTTCCCAGATGTCCAGCATCTCAAACATATGAATTTAGGTGTGTAATACGCAAATCGCTCGGCACCGTCATCAAATTGTTGTCGACCACCACATACCCTGGGCGGGAAGTGAGCGGCGGCCCGTTATTTGGCATGCATTTTCCATTACGCGCGTCCCAGCCAGTCTTGCGCCTCGCGCAGGCTCGGCGCGCGGGGCACCCAGTCGGCCAGGGTAGCGGGGTAGCCGGCCGCGATCGCGGCCTGCACAACCTCGGTGTCATCGTCGACGAACGCCGCGATCGAGCGAGCGCTGAGCCTGCGCAAGACACCGAGCTTGAACAGCCGCGCCGGCCGACGGTCGCTGTTGCCGCGCAGATGAATCTCGGCGTGCGGCAGGCCGTGTTTCGCGAGCCAGTCGCGAGTCACCGCCCGCAGCCACTCCGGGCGGCCGGATAGCCAAGCAACCTCGTGTTGGCCGCCCAGGTCGTTGACCAGGGTGATGCCCTCGACGAGAGCCGGATCGTAGACCGCCGACTCGTGAAATCGCACCCAATCCCTGCGCCGGCCCTCGATGAGGTGCAGCCGGTGCCGGACATCGGCGACGACGCCGTCGATGTCGAAGACGGCCACCGTCACGGTCATGAGCCTACGTGCCGGCCGGTGGGATGATGGGGCCGTGCGTTTCCTCGGGCCCCCGCCGCCGTACGACCTGACCTACGACGACGTGTTCATGGTGCCGGCGCGCTCGGATTTGAGCTCCCGCTTCGACGTGGACCTGTCGACGGTCGACGGCAGTGGCACGACGATCCCGATCGTCGTCGCCAACATGACGGCGGTGGCCGGGCGCCGGATGGCCGAGACGGTCGCGCGCCGGGGCGGCCTTGCCGTACTGCCCCAGGACATCCCGGTCGATGTCGTGCGTGATGTCGTGGCGTGGGTGAAATCCCGGCACCTCGTCTTCGATACGGCGTTGACGCTCATGCCGACCAACCCGGTTGGAGACGCACTCGCGTTGCTGCCCAAGCGGGCCCACGGCGCCATCATCGTGATCGACGATGGACGCCCGGTCGGCGTGGTGACGGAAGCAGACTGCCTCGGCGCCGACCGATTCGCGCAGCTGC
>DASQCE010000459.1:0-7933 GCA_035634855.1 Mycobacterium sp. | reverse complement strand
GGCCCGAACTGTGGAACCTGTACAACGGGCGCCACCACAAGGGTGAGCACATCCGGGTGTTCCCGCTGTCCAATTGGACCGAGTTCGATATCTGGTCCTACATCGGAGCCGAGAAGATCAAACTGCCTTCGATCTATTACGCCCACCAGCGCAAGGTGTTCGAGCGCGACGGCATGCTGCTGGCGGTGCACAAATACCTGCAGCCGCGCAAGGACGAAGCCGTCATCGAGAAAGCCGTGCGGTTCCGCACCGTCGGCGACGTCACCTGCACCGGGTGTGTGGAGTCCCTCGCGGGCACGGTGTCTGAGGTGATCGCGGAGACCGCGGTGTCGCGGCTTACCGAGCGTGGCGCCACCCGCGCCGACGACCGGATCTCCGAGGCCGGCATGGAAGACCGCAAGCGTGAGGGTTACTTCTGATGAGCGCTTGCGCGAAGATACAGACAATTCTGATGAGCGGTTGCGCGAAGAACAGACAATCCTGATGGCTCGATCTATCACGATGCTGCGCATCGCAACGGCCGGATCCGTCGACGACGGGAAGTCCACACTCATTGGGCGGCTGCTGTACGACTCGAAGGCCGTCATGGAGGACCAGCTCGCCTCGGTGGCGCGCACTTCCAAGGAACGCGGCCACGACTACACCGACCTCGCGTTGGTCACCGACGGCCTACGCGCCGAACGTGAGCAGGGCATCACTATCGACGTCGCGTACCGCTACTTCGCCACGCCCAAGCGGAAATTCATCATCGCCGACACTCCCGGTCACATTCAGTACACGCGCAACATGGTCACCGGGACGTCCACCGCACAGCTGGCGATTGTTCTGGTCGACGCCCGGCACGGCCTGCTCGAACAGTCGCGCCGGCACGCGTTCCTGGCGTCGCTGCTGGGCATCCGGCACATCGTGCTCGCGGTCAACAAGATGGACCTGATCGGCTGGGACCGTGAGCAGTTCGAGAAGATCCGAGAGGACTTCCACGAGTTCGCCGCTCGGCTCGATGTCCATGACGTGACGACGATTCCGTTGTCGGCGCTGTTAGGCGACAACGTCGTCACCAAGTCGGACAGCACCCCGTGGTACGACGGGCCGTCCCTGCTGTCCCATCTCGAAGAGGTGTACATCGCCGGCGACCGCAACCTCGTCGACGTTCGGTTCCCGGTTCAGTACGTGATCCGGCCGCAGTCGCTTGACCATCATGACCACCGCAGCTATGCCGGCACCGTGGCCAGTGGTGTCATGCGTCCCGGCGACGAGATCGTCGTCCTGCCGACCGGAAAGTCATCACGCATCACCGCGATCGAGGGGCCCAGCGGGCCTGTCCAGGAAGCCTTTCCGCCGATGGCGGTGTCGGTCAGCCTCGCCGACGACATCGACATCTCCCGGGGCGATCTGATCGCGCGGCCGAACAACCAGCCGAGGGTGGCACAGGAGTTTGACGCCACGGTGTGTTGGATGGCCGACGGATCCTCGCTTGAGCCGGGCCGCGACTACATCATCAAGCACACGACCCGCACCACGCGGGTCAAGGTGACCGCGCTCGACTACCGGCTCGACGTCAACACGTTGCACCGCGACAAGACGGCGACCGCACTCAAACTCAATGAGCTGGGCCGCATCTCGCTACGCCCGCAGGTCCCGCTGCTGCTCGACGAGTACAGCCGCAACGCCGTCACGGGTTCGTTCATCCTGATCGACCCGAACACCAACGGCACTGTCGCGGCAGGCATGATCCTGCCGTACGTCACCGCACGCACGTCGAGCCCCAACACGGTGCGCCACGAATCGCTGTGCACCGCCGAGGACCGGCTGTCGAAGGGCCGTACCGTGTGGTTCACCGGCCTGTCCGGGTCCGGTAAGTCATCGGTGGCGATGCTCGTCGAACAAAAATTGATCGAAAAAGGTTGTCCTGCCTATGTTCTCGACGGCGACAATCTTCGTCACGGGCTGAACGCTGACCTGGGGTTCTCGATGGCCGATCGCGCCGAGAACCAGCGCAGGCTGGCGCACGTCGCGGCCATTCTCGCCGACTCCGGCCAGGTCGTGTTGGTGCCCGCGATCAGCCCGCTGGAGGAGCATCGAGAGTTGGCGCGGCGGGTGACCACCGAGGCGGGCCTCGACTTCTTCGAGGTGTTCTGCGACACCCCGCTCGAGGACTGCGAGCGGCGCGACCCGAAGGGTCTGTACGCCAAGGCGCGGGCCGGCGAGATCACCCACTTCACCGGGATCGACAGCCCGTACCAGCGGCCGAAGAACCCCGATCTGCGGCTGAGACCGGACCGGTCGACCGCAGAGCTCGCCGACCTGGTGATCGAGCTGCTGGAAAGCAAGCGGTGACCGATCACGAGGTGGCCGCACGGTTGGCGACGGCGGCCGGAAGGCTGCTGCTCGATGTTCGCACCGAGCTGGCCGGAGCCAGCGCGGACGAACGGAAAGCAGCGGGTGACAAGCGATCCCACGACTTTCTGATGGAAGCGCTGGCCATCGAGCGGCCCGGCGACGCGGTGCTGTCCGAAGAGGGCGCCGACAACCCCGTGCGGCTCACCGCGGAGCGGGTGTGGATTGTCGACCCGCTGGACGGCACCCGGGAGTTCTCGGAACTGGGCCGCGCGGACTGGGCGGTGCATGTCGCGCTGTGGCAGTCCGGTGACCTGGTGGGTGGCGCGGTAGCCCTTCCGGCGCAAGGCATTACGTTGGCCACGCCGATCGTCACGCCGCCACCGGCTACGGCGGGCAAGCCGCGCATCGTGGTGTCGCGCAGCCGGCCGCCTGCCATCGCGCTCGCCGTGCGCGACGCGCTGGACGGCACGCTGGTCGAAATGGGTTCGGCCGGCGCCAAGGTCGCGTCCGTTGTGCAGGGACTCTCCGACATCTATGTGCACGCGGGAGGCCAGTACGAATGGGACTCGGCCGCGCCAGTCGCGGTGGCGCGCGCCGCCGAACTGCACACGTCGCGAATCGACGGCTCACCGCTGGTCTACAACCAGCCCGACCCGCTGCTGCCAGACCTCGTAGTGTGCCGTCCGGAGTTCGCTGACGCGGTGCTCGCCGTCACCGCGGGCTAGGTCATCTGATGCGCGTTCCACGTCGGGAACGACCGGCGTAGCCAGGCTGGGCCCGTCAGCTTGATGTCGCCCGACCGTACTCCGTCCCGCCAGCTGCGTGCCCCGCGGTGCCAGTCCACGAATGCCCGTGAACCCGCCTCTACGACGAGGTCCGGCTGCCCGCCGGGATCGCTGTAGCAGAGTTCGGCATTCCCGCCGTCGATCAGCAGCCAGTAGCGCCGGTTGCCCGGCCGCTCCTCGGGGAAGATCAACGCGACGACCAAGCGGTCCGACGGCAGCGCCGATCGATCCATTTGGACCTGGCACCACGCCCACAGCGCGAAGCCGGGGTCGGACTGTTCTGTGGTTACTTCGAGCCAGCGCTCGCCCCACGTCGCCAGGCCGCCGATGATGCCGGCAAGGTCGGCGCCCGCCTCGGTCAGCCGGTAGATGTGGCCGCGGCCCTGGGCTTTTTCGCATGATTCGATGACCCCGGCGCGTTCGAGCTCATCGAGTCGCTTCAGTAGCATCGAGCGCGACATCGTCGGCACGCCCCTGGCGATCGCCGAGAACGTGTCGGCGCCGAACATGAGATTGCGGACGATCAGCGGATTCCACCGCTCGGCCAGAATCTCTGACGCCCGAGCGATGGGACAGTACTGCCGGTACGTGCCCATGCCCCGATCCTGGCACTTTGAACCAGACGATGGAGTTCTTAATCAGAACTTCCCGGGCGCACTGTGCGCGCGCACGATGACGCTATGAGTACGAAGCGATCAACGGACGCCGCCACGGGTCAGGTCTCGACGGCGGCCGCGGAAATTTACGAGCAGTTCTTTGTGCCTGCGCTCTTCAGGCAGTTTGTGGAACCGATGCTGGACGCCGTGGCCGCAGCCGATGGCGACCACTTGCTCGATGTCGGCGCGGGCACCGGCGTGGTCGCGCGTGCGGCGCTGAGACGTGTGGGTAGGCGCGGGTCGATTGTCGCCGTCGACCCGAACGAAGGCATGCTCGCCGTCGCCAAACGCCTCGCGCCCACCATGGACATCCGGCGGGGTTTGGCCGAGCAACTACCTGTCGACCGAGCCGAAAAGAACTGTGTCACATGTCAATTCGCACTCATGTTCTTCTCCGATCGGCGGCGTGCGGTCGAAGAGATGCGACGGGTGATCCGGCCCGGCGGCCGGGTGGCGGTGGCCACGTGGGCATCCGTCGAGGAATCGCCGGGCTATGCGGCGATGGTGGAGCTGCTCGCAGAGGAGATCGGTGACTGGGCCGCCGACGCGCTACGGGCGCCATTCTGCCTTGGCACGCCCGAGGCCGTTGGTGACGTGATGCGCCAGTCGTTCGACGACGTTGCGGTGGTCCGCCACGACGGTCAGGCTCGATTCACATCACTCGACGACTGGTTGTACACCGAGATCCGGGGATGGACCCTCGCCGAAAACATCGATGACGACCGGTACGCGCGGCTGCGGCGCGTTGCGGCGACGCGGCTTGCGCGCTTTGTCAACGACGACGGGTCCGTGCGATTCGTGGCGCCGGCACTCATAGCAAGCGCTTCCGTGTGAGCACAGTACGCTCGGGCGCGTGAGCAACCCGACCCTGCGCGTCCTGGCCGATCTGCCCCAGCAACCGGTCAGCCTGTCCGAATCGACCCTGATCCTGATCGACTGTCAGAACACCTACACGCGCGGAGTGATGGAGCTCGAGGGCGTGCAAGAGGCGCTCGACGAGGCCGCTGCGCTGCTCGACCGGGCGCGCTCGGCGGGCATCCCGATCGTCCACATCCAGCACGACGACGGCCTCGGCTCGCTGTACGACATCGAAGGGGAGAGCGGTGCGATCGTGTCGCGGGTGGCCCCGCACAACGGCGAGCCGGTGGTGGTGAAGAACTATCCGAACTCGTTCGTGCACACCGACCTCGACGAAGTGCTGAAGACCGCCAACGCGTCGAACCTTGTGCTGGCCGGCTTCATGACCCACATGTGCGTGAACTCCACTGCCCGCGGCGCGTTCAACCTCGGCTATTCGCCGACGGTCGTCGCCGCCGCGACGGCGACCCGCGCACTGCCCGGATTGGGTGACGCCACGGTGTCCGCGGAGGCGATGCAGGCTGCCAGCCTCGCCGCGATGGCCGATCTGTTCGCCGTCGTGGTTCCCGGTGCCAGTGACATACCGGACTGACGTCCCCGGCTGAAACCGCTTACCCAGCGATTTCATGATGTGCTGAGCAGATGGAGTCCGCGAGAACCAGACCCTCAACCCGGATCAACCGGCTCGGCGAGAAGCAGAGTGAGTCGCGCGAGCGTCTGTACGAGTTACTTGACAGCACGCCGCTGGCCACCGTCGCGCTGGTCCGCGACGGTCACCCCGTGGCGTTCCCCACTGGGTTCGCCCGTATTGCAGACGAACTCGTCATCCACGGCTCGACGGGCTCGCGGTGGCTGCGGGCGCTGACCGATGGTGCGTCGGCGGCCGTGTCCGTCACCGCGCTCGACGGAGTCGTCGTCGCGCGCAGCGGATTCGAGTCGTCCTTTCGCTACCGCAGCGCGGTTGTGTTTGGCCGGTTCGAGCGCGTCCCCGACGAACCAGAAACTCGATTACCTCGAGACCCTGATGGACACGTTCATCCCGGGCCGGGTTGCCGAGCTGCGGTCGAGCAGTCGGAAGGAGCTCGCGGCAACCATGGCGCTGCGGATGCCGGTCGAGTCCGATAACTGGTCGCTGAAGATCAGCGCGGGCTGGCCAGAGGATCCGGACGACGACGTAGCCGCCGGCGCCTGGGCGGGCGTGGTTCCGCTGACCACCGCGTACGGCGAACCGTTGACCGCGCCCGACGTCCCGGCTCACACGCCGCTACCCGACTCCGTGCGTGCCATGACGGGCACGCTGCGCAACATGGCGCCATACCGGGCCTAGCGAGGGCGGACGCTTCGGCGACATTCCCGACTAATCTGGCCAACATGCGGATGTCGGCCAAGGCGGAGTATGCAGTCCGGGCCATGGTGCAGCTCGCCACCTTCGACGAAGGTGTCCTGGTCAAGACCGACGACCTGGCGAAAGCCCAGGGCATCCCGCCGCAGTTTCTCGTCGACATCCTGTCCGATCTGCGCACCGACCGGCTGGTGCGCAGCCACCGCGGCCGCGACGGCGGTTATGAGCTGGCCCGTCCCGCCGCCGACATCAGCGTCGCGGACGTGTTGCGCTGCATCGACGGCCCGTTGGCCAGTGTGCGCGACATCGGGCTCGGCGATTTGCCGTACTCAGGACCGACCGCGGCGCTGACCGACGTGTGGCGCGCACTGCGCGCCAGCATGCGATCGGTGCTCGAAGAGACCAGCCTCGCCGACGTCGCCTCCGGTGCGCTGCCCAAGCACGTCGCGAAGTTGGCCGGCGACTACATCGCCCAGGAGGAGCAGCGCGGGCACTCGGTCGGCTAGCGGCGCTTTCGCGGTCGACGGGTCGCGATGCCGTCGAGCAGCATGCGCAGCCCTCGGTCGAAGTCCTCTTCTACCGACATCCGCATGGCGACTTTCGAGAGCGCTTCGATATGCGGATACCTGGCGCCCGCCACCGATCCGATCCGATCCGACGCGTCGGCGACGTCACGGCCGCGGGTGAGTGGGCCCGCCAGCTCGGCTTGCGCGGCGCCGACCACGAAGCCAAGCACGGCGTGGAATGCGGCCAGCCGATCGCGATCCGCCAAGCCGGCCCGTCCGAGCGCGGCGATCAGCGCGTCGGCCACGGCGAAACCCGTCGCCGACCACGTACGGCGGGTGAGCACAAGCGGAATTGCGGCGGGATGCGCACGGATGCCCCGCCACATCGCCTCGGCGATCGCGTACGCGTCGCGCTGCCAATCGTCGGTCGGGTCGGGCAGCCGCACCTGTGCGACCACCGCGGCGACGACGAGCTCCTCCAGCCCTTCCTTGTCGGGCACGTAGTTGTAGACGGTCATCGGCCCGGTGCCCAGCGCGGCCGCCAGCGACCGCATGCTCAGCGCGTTCAATCCCGCCGCGTCGACGATGCCCAGCGCCGCGGCGGCGATCTCGTCGGTCGTGAACCGTGCCCGCATACAGACCCCTTGACAAGTACAGCGTACGTAAGCCAGTGTGGCGAACACGTACATCGTACTTATCAAGGAGCACTTATGCCGGTGACAACTCCGACCGAGCGGGTCGATTTCTCGTCCCGCAGCATCCGATGCGCGGCGTGGCTGACGCTTCCGGCGGGGCCGGGCCCGCATCCGGCCGTCGTTTTGGCGCACGGGCTCGGCGCGACGCACGACATGATGCTGGCGCAGTACGAGCAGCACTTCGCCGCGGCCGGAATCGCAACGCTGGCGTTCGACTACCGAAATACCGGGGCCTCCGACGGTCGATCGCGCCAACACATCTCGACGCGCGAGCAGTGCGTCGACGTCGCGGCGGCACACCGCGCACCCCGCGGCGTGGCCACGCACTACGACTCCGACCACTTCGCGATCTACCATCCGCCGCTGGTCACCGCGGTGCTGGCCGACCAAACCGCCTTTCTCCAGGAGCATTTCGGTGTCGACGCGTGACGTGCTGCGGGCCAACGACGCACGTTTTTACGCGCTGGCCGTCGGGTTCAGCGCCGTCGAGTGGTCGCAGCCAAGCCTGTGTGACGGCTGGTCCAACCACGACGTGCTGGCACACCTGGTGGTCGGCTACGGTGCCGGAGCGGGCGTGGTGGCGGCCGAAATGCTGCGCCACGGTGGATCCTTCGACCGCGCGAACGCAGCGCAGGCCCGGTCGCTGGCCACTTTGCGAACGCCCGCCGATCTGCTCGACGACTTCAAGCGGCTGACGCGGTGGCCACGCGGGCTGGGCCGCTACCTCCCGCCGCGGCTGCTGCTCGGAGAC